>JAKALJ010000008.1 GCA_021813175.1 bacterium
TTGTCCCAGGTTATTTTTTCGTTTGGAGTAGCTCCGGAATATGAACCATAAGAAGTGGTGGAGTCCGAAATCTGGCAGAAATATCCCCACGGACGCACCGGTTGTTTCAAATCGTACTTGATGGAAGGCACCACGCAGATCGGAAAGTCTCCGGAGATGCCTCCGCCGATCTGAAAAAATCCCAAGCCCGGACCTTCTTTAGAAAGTTCGCGGTATTGGTCGTATAGATACATCATATACTCCACACCTGTCTTCATCACGGTCGGGCTCACTTCTCCCGCCTTGCAGTAGCCGGCAAAAATGTTTCCGAGAGTGGAGTCTTCCCAGCCAGGCACTACCATGGGCAGATTTTTCTTAGCCGCTTCTAGGAGCCAGCAATGCTCCGGATTGCCTTCATACTTGTCTTTCAGTTCATCTGACAAGAGTATTTGATAAAAGTATTCGTGCGGAAAATATCTTTCTCCTTTCGCCTGCGCTTCTTTCCATTTTTTTAAAATTATCGGCTCTACCACCCGGAAAGCTTCTTCTTCGGGAATAGAAGTGTCGGTAACCCGACGTTCTCCGCGATTTAAGATCGCTTCATCGTCTTCTTTTTTGAAATATCGATAGTCGGGATAGTCTTTGTAGCTATTGTGCGCCACTAGGCGGAAAATGGATTCTTCCAAGTTTGCTCCGGTGCAGGAGACTGCGTGTATTTTCCCGTTCCTTATCATAGGCGCCAGAGTAATACCCATCTGGGCGCTCGACATAGCCCCGCCCATAGCCAGAAGCATCTTTCCGCCCTTGTCCAGATGTTCTTTGAAGGCGATGGTGGCGTCTTTCATAGCCCGGGAATTAAAGTTATGAAAAATATTTTTAAATAAATCCAGCACGGATATTTCGTTTTGCATAGCATTAAGTATAACAAAAAGTTGGCAAAGTGAGCAAGGTAAAAAGAAGAGGAAAGAAAGGCTTCCATATATTTAGGCCTGGAACAAGCTGTACTCTGAAGAGAGCGGAAGTCATTATGAGCCTACGAGGGGCCGCCGCAGGCGCGGAGCTTGGGGCTGTCAAGGCCTTGTGCCTTGACAGCGCAGCGCCGAGGACCAGAGCGCCCCGGCCGCCGGAGCCGGGGCGCGTACCTGAGAAGGCTGCATAATGACTTCCGCTAAACACAAAAAGTTGCTTTTCGGACGAAAGTATGCGATACTTCGGAAATGCAAGTATTGGCTAGCGTTCTGCCCTACGGACAGATAATTCTGTCTGTAGTCTTGATTACCTCCATATTGCTCCAGCAGTCCGGCACAAATGTGGGGGGAGCTTTGGGTGGCGGAGACGAAAATTTCCACCACACCCGCCGGGGATTTGAGAAATTTCTTTTTTTCCTAAGCATTGTCTGCGGTATTCTTTTTGCCTTGTCCGCGATTTTGGCGGTAATGATAAGGGTAAGACCGTAAAATACGAGAGAAACATCCCGGCGCCATTTTGCTTCGCAAACTTTTTTCATGAAAAATTTGATTTCCAGAATCCGCGGTATTTGGTTGCGGAAAAAGCGGAGAGCCGTCTCGGTTTTTTCTTCTTTTTCCAAGAAGGAGTGGGGTTTGTTTTTTTTGCTATTTCTTCTCTTCGCCTCGAGCGCTGTTTATCTGTTGAACAAGCTGAATGAATCCCTCACCGTGGCTGTGCCGAGAGAAGGCGGAACAATAATAGAGGGGGTGATCGGGTATCCGCGGTTCGTAAATCCGATTTTGGCTTTTTCCGAAGCGGACAAGGACCTTTCTGCCCTGGTATATTCAGGCCTTCTGCGCAAGGGGCCGGACGGACAGCTGACCTTGGATCTGGCGGAGAAATATGAAATGTCCGCGGACGGCCTCGCCTATACCTTTACATTGAAAAAAGGAGCGAAGTTTCAGGATGGAGAGCCGGTAACCGCCGAAGATGTGCTCTTCAGCGTAAGAGAGGCCAAGGAATCTATTTCACAGGTTCAAAACGGCATAAGTTGGAACGGCGTTTCTGCGGAAAAAGTGGACGATCGTACGGTGAAATTCACTCTCGGCAAACCGGATGTTTCCTTTCTGGAAAACGCCACTCTGGGCATTCTGCCTAAAAAGCTTTGGAATGGTTTACCCATGGAATTAAACAAGCACAATATCGATCCCGTCGGTTCCGGGCCCTTTAAAGTAAAAAAGATAGTGAAAAATTCGGACGGTATCGCCACTTCTTACGAATTATCACCTTTCAAGAGTTTTGTCTTGGGCGCGCCATATATCAGTCACCTGATTTTGCGCTTTTATTCAAATCAAAACGACCTCTTGAGCGCCCTTGCCGGCGGAGAAGTGGATCAAATAAGCGGAATCTCCCCGGCCAGCGCGGAAATGTTTTCGGACCAAGGATACAGAGTGTATTCATATCTTTTGCCCCGAGTCTTCGGCCTCTTTTTCAACCAAAGCGAAAACCCGATCTTTGTCGACAAGAATGTAATCGCGGCCATCAATCTGGCGGTGGATAAAAACCGGATAGTGAAGGAAGCTCTCGGAGGGTACGGAGCTGTAATAAACGGGCCTATTCCGGAGAGCCTGGATCCGGAAGGGGAAAGGGTCGTTAGCTCCGATTCCTTAAGTTACGCGGAGAAACTGAAAAAGGCCCAAGATTTGCTCTCGGCGAGCGGCTGGAAAAGAGGAACGGACGGATTCCTGGAAAAGAATTTGAAAATCGGCGGCAAAAAAACTCTTACTCCCCTTTCCTTTTCCATTTCCACCGGCAATTCGGAGGATTTAACTAAAACCGCTTCCATCATAAAAGAAAATCTGGAAAAAATCGGGGCGCGGACAAAAGTAGATGCGTACAACTTGGGAGACTTGAGCCAGCGGGCGATCAAACCGAGGAAGTATGATGTCCTGCTTTTCGGAGAAACTATCAATCAGCTCTCCGACCTTTTCGCTTTCTGGCATTCTTCCCAGCGAAAAGATCCGGGCCTGAATGTGGCTATGTACACCAACGCCAAGGCGGACAAACTGCTGGAAGAGGCCGTCTCCGCTTTAGATCCAAAGATTAAGAAAGAAAAATATTCGCGTTTTGAAGACGAAATTATGAAAGATATGCCGGCGGTGTTCATCTACAGCCCGAGCTTTATTTACGTCGTAAAAAAAGGGTTGAAGGGGCCTTTGGGCAAGAATCTTGTTTTCCCGGAAGACCGTTTTCTCTATTCATATTTGTGGTACACGGACACCGATAGAGTGTGGAAAATATTTTATCCAAAAAATTAAAAAATAACTTAAGAAAAATACAATTAATCAAATGAGAAAGAAAGCCAGACTATCTTTCAGCTCTATCAGTTTTGACAGAGAGGAAATAAAGAAAAGAGAAGGGGGCGGCTCTGAGGAAGGAAGAGGAATTCCGCGGGAAAGAAAACCGAGAAAGACCTCCACTTACCAATACGCGGAAAAGAAATACCGCCAGCCGAGAAAAAACCGCCGGGAAGAAGCGGAATGGAAAAGAAATACCGAAGTTGTCAAGATACCGCCTCCGGCTCCGGGCGTGGTACGCGTCATTCCGCTCGGCGGAGTGGAAGAAATCGGCAAAAACATGACCGCGGTGGAAATCGGCGAGGATATTATCGTGATTGACGCCGGCATGCATTTTTCCACCGAGGAAACGCCGGGCGTGGATTATGTGATTCCGAACACTACTTACCTGGAAGAACGGAAAGATAAGATCCGGGCCCTCATCATCACTCACGGGCACTTGGACCACATCGGCGGAGTGCCTTTGGTGCTCTCCCGCATCGGCAACCCGCCGGTATATTCGCGGCAGATGTCCATTCTCCTGATGCGCAAAAGGGCGGCCGAATTTCCGCACCTGCCCAAGATGAAGGAAGTGATGGTGGAAAAAAACGACACGGTTACTATAGGCAAATTGAAAGTGCGATTTTTCGGAGTAACCCATACCATTCCCGACGCTATCGGAGTGATTATTGAAACCGAAAACGGCTGGATCGTAACTCCGGGCGACTACAAGCTGGACCATATAGACGGCAAAGTAACCGAACGGGAGGAAAAAGAATATTCCATTTTCGATAAAGCAAAAGTGCTCCTGCTTATGACCGACTCCACCAATATAGAGAACGAAGGATATTCCCTGCCGGAAATAAAAGTGCATCAGGGGCTGGAAAACCTGATGCGAAAAATAAACGGAAGGATTATTATCGCCGCTTTCGCCTCGCACATCACCCGTCTGGCTCATGTGGTGAGAATTGCCGAGCTGCTTGGTAAAAAAGTGGCTCTGGATGGTCGCTCCATGAAGACAAACATAGACGTGGCCATTGAAGCGGGATTCTTCAAGCCGAAGAAAGGTACCATCATTCCCATAGAAGAAGTGGAAAATTATCCGCCGAACAAGATCGTTATCCTGATGACCGGGGCCCAGGGCGAGGAATTTGCCTCCCTTAATCGGGCGGCCAACAAGTCTCACGCTAAATTCTCCCTGCATAAGGGCGATACCATTATCTTGTCCGCCTCGGTTATTCCGGGAAATGAATTGCAGGTGCAGAGGATGAAAGACGGCCTGACTCGCCAAGATGTGAAGATTATCACCTACCGCACTCCCGGGGAAGACTTCGTGCACGCCACCGGCCACGGCAACCAAGAAGACATCAAGTGGCTGCACCGCAAGATCCATCCGAAATTTTTCATTCCCATCCACGGATGGCATTCCATGCTGGTACGGCACAAGGAGCTTGCCATGGAGCTCGGCATGAGCGAAGAAAACATCGTGGTGCCGGACAACGGCTCTATTATTGAAATTTCTCCGGACGGAGAAAAAATATCCGTGCGCAAGGAAAAAGCTCCTTCGGGACTTATGATGGTTGACGGCGTTTCGGTGGGCGACGCTCAAGAGGTGGTCATTCGCGACCGGAAGATGCTCTCCGAAGACGGCATGTTCGTGGTGATCGCGGTGGTGGACCAGAATACCGGCAAGCTGAAGAAATCCCCGGACTTGATTTCCCGCGGCTTCGTGTATTTAAAAGAAAACCAGGAGCTCTTGCGGCAAGTGCGCTTGATCATCCGTAAGAACGTGGAAGAAATTATCACTCGAAACAGAGAACCGGATATGGAATATCTAAAATCCGTATTGGGCGAGAATATTTCAAAATTCTTGTACCAAAAAACCGCCAAACGTCCCTTGGTCATCCCGGTGATCTTAAACGTCTAAAAGCAGTGGGAGATAATCTCTCGACGGAGTCGCTGTCTGGCCCTGCTGGGCCAGCGCTGCCTCTCGGCCCGACGGCCTGCGAGACACCCCGTCGGGAAACTATCTCCCACTGCTTTTATTATTTTAGATTGGTGGGAACGTTTTCTAGTGTAGCTTTCAGGGTTTCCTCTTTGCCTTTGTGCAATACTTTCAAGCTGATGGTATCTCCCACTTGCTTCCGACTGATGATGGAAGCGAGAGTGTGATCTTGGTCTATCTTTTGTCCGTCAATTTCAAGAATAATGTCATTCTCCACTATGCCCGCTTTGTCCGCCGGACCGCCCGGAATTACCGGCAGTTGGTTTGGATTGGAGCCGGATTTTACCAATGCGCCGTAATCCACCGAAAGTCCGTTCGCTTGAGAAAGAGCCGGAGTTACCAAAACATAGCGCACTCCCAGATACGGATGAGAGATTTTGCCCGTTTTTTGCACTGACTGAATCACTCCTTTTACCGAATTTATGGGCAAGGCAAAACCTATATTCTGAGACCCCTGGGCTAATGCCACATCTATGCCTATTACTTTTCCGGAAAGATCCAAAAGAGGTCCGCCGGAATTGCCTGGATTGATGGCCGCGTCCGTTTGAATTACTTGGTCCAGGATTTCTGATTTTCCGGTGGCGGAGTCTCCGGCGGTGATATTCCGAGCCAGTCCCGACACTACTCCTACTGAAACAGTATTTCGAAATTCTCCCAAGGCGTTACCTATGGCAATCACCGTCTGTCCCACCTCTAATTTATCCGAATCACCTAAAGATAGATATGGATATCCGTGTTTAATGGCATAAGGAGGTTTGGTTTTTTCTATTCCATTAGGAAGTTCGGGTAGAACCGGGCCTCCGGAGCTTTCTATTTTAAGCAGGGCAATATCAAGTAGCGGGTCGATAGCCACCACCGTAGCCGGATGTTTCTTTCCGTCATTGGTAAAAACAGTGTACTTTACCCCTTTTTGATCCACCACATGTTTATTGGTAACGATTAGGCCGTCCGGGGAGACAAAAAATCCGCTGCCCGCGCCTATTTCCTTCTGCTCGGTGCCCTGCTGTTTATACTGCGGAGTGTTAAAGAAAAAATTAGGGAAACCCGGGAAAAGATCTCCAAAAGGATTATTGTTTTGATTATCCTGTCCGGGCACCAGCACATATTTAGGCACGTTTTTGGTAAGCACGATGGACACCACCGCCGGACTGGTTTCTTTCACCACCCGAATCACGAAAGATTCCTGAGAAAAAATGTTGTTCGCGGCCGGGGTTCCGCTTCCGATAGAATTTCCTTTTTCGGAAGAAGCTGAAATATTTTTCAAATACTCTCCGGCCAGATATTTAAAGATTTGCGCCCGGTTCTGCCAGGCGATCCCGAACAGAATGGCTAGAATTACAAATACGGATATAAGATTCGCGGCAAAAATGCCGAAAATTTTCTTGCATCTTTGCTTGGAAGGCAATTTTTTGATAAATTCTTCCATTTTCATTTCCAAATTATACACCTTTCATGGTGAAAGGCAAAAATAATTCGTGAAGGAAGAGGAACTTCTTGAGCGGGGTAATTCCGTAAAGATAATCTCCGAGAAAGAGGAACGTTCTTTCGCGGGGTCGCTGTCTGGCCCTGCTGAGCCAGCGCTGCCTCTCGGCCCGACGGCCTGCGAGACACCCCGCTCAAGAAGTTCCTCTTTCTCAGAGGTAGTGAATTGCGTTAGAAGCTCAGGCAAGGTATTAAACTCCGCCTTTGCCAAGCAAAATAGAATTCTTATATTTTTTTTCCTTATAAGGAGAAAGCCGGGCGAGGATTACGGGAAGCCCCGCCAGAGCTAAATCTTTTTTTAGGTTTTTAACGTAGGCCTTCTGGTCATACCCCAGGGCTACAATATCCGGACGCTCTTTTATTATGTGCGGAATATGATTTTTAAGCCCTCCAAGCACCACTTTGTCCGCTAAACCGGTCTTTTTAACCAAAGCGGCTCTTTTTTTCTCTCCGAACCGGGGCCGTTTTCCTTTTATTCTTCTCACATTCGCGTCCCGGGCGATGGAAACTATCAGAAACGGGTGGGTGGAGAGCCGTCTGGCCTCGCGGAAAAAATGAAGATGCCCCGCATGCACTCCGTCAAAGGTTCCGAAAACCATTATTTTTGAGGTGTTTTTCCGGGCCGAGGTTGACATATTTTTATTATACCAGTTCTGTTTTTTCCACACCTTGCCCGCCCTCATGAGCAGCGTATAATTGTGAGACATGAGTTTAAGCATAACCAAAAGAGATGGGACCAGGGTTTCCTTTAATGCCGATCGCATCAATAAATCAATTGAGAGAGCTTGTTACGGGCTTTCCGATCCGATCAGCAAGGTGATTCAGATCGCCACCGAAACCAAACTCACTTTGTACGACGGAATTACCACCGAGGAATTGGATATGGCCACCATAAACGCGGCCCTGCAGAATACTCAGTATGACCTGGAGTTTGACAAGATTGCCACCCGTTTGCTGCTCAAAACTATTTACAAGAAAGTCATCGGCGATTACGACCCGGATGGAGAAGCGGGCAATATTTCCCGCGAAGCGTTCGCTAAACTGCACGCCGAGTATTTTAAAGTATATGTGGAGAAAGCGGTAAAAGGAGGATATTTGGACAAGCGTTTTCTTAGTCTCTTTGACCTGGAAGAACTTGCCCGTGTTTTGGACCCGGAGCGAGATGAGCTTTACAAATTCTCCGGCCTTTCCACCATGCAGGACCGCTATCTCTTGAAAGACGAGCGGCAGTGGCCTATGGAAACTCCCCAATATTTCTGGATGCGGGTGTCCATGGGTATGTCCTTAAAAGAAAAAAATCCTACCGAGTGGGCAAAAAAATTCTATGGCAAAATGTCTAAACTGGAATATCTCTCCGCCGGTTCCACTAACATCGGGGCTGGCTCTCCCCACCCCCGGCTTTCCAATTGTTTCCTTTTGGAAATGGAAGACAATATGGAACATATCGGCAAAACTGTTTCGGATGTGCTTCTCCTCTCTAAAGCCACCGGAGGGATCGGGCTCTCCGTCACTAAATTGCGGGCGGAAGGTTCGCTTCTGCGTTCCAACAATACCGTTTCTTCCGGACCTATTCCTTTTATGCACATTATTGATTCGGCGGTGCGGGCGGTGCAGAGGGGCGGCAAGAAAAAAGGGGCCTTGTGCTTCTATATGGAAAACTGGCACCTGAACTTCAAAGATTTTCTGGACTTAAAGCAGAACAACGGGGACGACTATCGCCGCGCCCGCACCGCTGACACGGCCGTGTTCATCTCGGATGAATTTATGCGGAGAGTTCTCTTGGGAGAGGACTGGTATCTCTTTGACCCGAAAGAAGTGGGCGACTTGAACGAGCTCTATGGCCGGGCTTTCTCCAAGCGCTACAATGAATATGTGCAGATGGCCAAGGAAGGAAAGCTGAAAATGCATTCGGTAATGCCCGCCCGCGAACAGTATAAAAACATCCTGGTATCCTTGGAAACCACTTCCCACCCCTGGCTCACCTGGAAAGACGCCATAAACGTCCGGGCCTTAAATAATAATACTGGCACTATCCACTGTTCCAATCTATGCACCGAAGTTACCTTGCCCACCGACAGCGAAAACGCGGGGGTATGCAATCTGGTTTCTATAAATCTCCCCAAACATTTGGTGAACGGCCAAATCGATTGGCACCGCTTGGAAGAGTCTGCCCGCCTTTCCATCCGCCAGCTTGATAATTTGGTGGATATAAACGAACTGCCCATTCCTGAAGCCCGCCGAGCGGATTCGGAAAATCGGGCGGTAGGTCTCGGATTGATGGGCTTTTCGGATACCATAGAACAATTGGGATATTCTTATGAAGATCAAGAGACGTACGATTTTGCCGATCAGGTTTTTGAATTCATCTCATATATGGCCATAGACGAGAGCGCCAATCTGGCCAAAGAGCGCGGGTCCTATAAAAATTTCAAAGGTTCCGAATGGTCCCGGGGAAACGTTCCGTTCGACACCTTGGAGAAGCTGGAGAAGGAACGCGGCCGGGAGCTGGCGGTGAAAAAAGAATCTGCCGAACTCTTGCCCGCTCTGGATTGGCAATCTCTCCGGGAGAAAGTAAAGAAAGGCATGCGCAACGCCACCGTTTTGGCTGTTGCCCCGAACGCAAATATCGGCCTGGTAGCCGGCACTTCTCCGGGCATTGATCCGCGCTTCGCTCAGATGTTTTCCCGGAACAAGATTTCCGGAAAATATCTGGAAATAAATCCGAATCTGGTGCAGGCCTTGAAAAAAGAAAACTTGTGGGAAAAATGCCGGGAAAAAATTCTGGAACATCACGGGGACATCGCGGACATTTCAGAGATACCGGACAGCATCAAGAAAATTTACAAAACCTCTTTTTCCGTCTCTCCTTACGCCTACGTGGAAGTGGCCGCCCGGGCCCAGAAGTGGGTGGACATGGGAATCTCCCGGAATATGTATCTGGACATCCGAGATATTGACGAAATTATGAATATATACACCACCGCTTGGGATAAGGGAGTAAAGACCACTTATTATCTGCACATGAAGCCCCGGCACACGGCGGAACAATCCACCATCAAAGTGAACAAGCGCGAGGCCTTGGGCAAGCGCGGCTTTGCTGTCTTAAAGGACAAGGCGGCCGGAGAAGTGAGTAAAAAAGAGCCGGAGACGGAAATTCTTTCTTCCATGCAAGTGGAAGAACCCGTTTTACAAACCGTTTCTCCATCCAGTTCGGCTGAATTTTTAAATGAAAAAGAAGAGAAGCTGGAAAGAGTGGCCAATACCTGTCCGGTGGACCCTCAAGAGCGGCTTTTGTGCGATAGCTGCCAATAGCCGCCTGCTTCATTCCTGAAATTGTTAAAAAATTACAAGCTTAATTAAAACATCATAAAATATGCTACTAGGAAAAGCTTCACCTGAGGATATGAATCTTCATCCCATGAATTACAAATGGGCTTATGACCTGTACAACCAAGCGGTGCGCAACACCTGGTTTCCGCACGAGATTGCCCTGGGAGAAGACTTGGCTGACTGGCGGAAGATGACCGAAGACGAAAAGCACGCGGTGGAGTTCCTGATGGCTTTTTTTAATCCGGCCGAGCTTATCGTGAACCGCTCTCTGGCTTTGGGCGTATATCCTTATCTCAAATCTCCGGAATGCCATTTGTATCTGGCCAAGCAGATGTTTGAAGAAGCGAATCATTGTGTCTCTTTTGAATATGTGCTCGAAACTTTTCCCTTGGACCGCGACCATATCTATAACGTGCATCTGGAAACGGATTCTATGGTGAAAAAAGAAGACTTCATCAAGAAATACCTGATCCGTATGACCGAAGAAACCCTGAACATTGAAACTCCCGAAGGTAAAAAGGATTTCGTGCGCAATCTGGTGGCTACCAATTTGGTGATGGAAGGCATCTGGTTTTATTCGGGCTTTATGGTGGCCCTTTCTTTCCGCCAACGCAACCAGCTGCGGAATCTGGGTTCCATGATCAACTGGGTTCTGCGAGATGAATCTTTGCACCTTAAATTCGGCATCAATCTGATTCACACCGCCCTTGAAGAGAATCCGGAGCTTCTGACCGAAGAGTTCGCCGAAGAAATCCGAAATATCGTGATTGAGGGAGTGAATTTAGAAACAGCTTACAATAAAGACCTTTTTCCGAACGGGATTCTAGGGCTGAACGCGGAATATGTAAACCAATATGTGCAATATGTGGCGGACCGGCGGCTGGAAGAACTCGGGCTTTCGGCCCACTTTAAGGCCACTAATCCGGCCAAGTGGATGTCTGCCGCCACCGATGTTTTTGAACTGGTGAATTTCTTTGAAGCCCAAAACACCTCCTACGAAGTGGACGCCCGCGGGAGCAGGAAGGCTAGTGATACTCCTGAATCTTCCCGGCCAGACGTTCAATAGGATCTGCTGAGCGCAACTCGATCTTCGTCGGCAACGCGGCATAATGTCTTATTTTGTCCAGTTTCCGATCTATATTCCACAAGTCTTTTTCGCTGTATATCCAATCTTTTCCAAAACTTTCGAGATTAAGCGGACGCGAATATTGCCGCAGATTCTTTTTGCCGTCGTCAGTGAAGTATTCGTGAAAATAGGACATCGCCAATTCCCGTATATTTTTGTATACCGGATCGCGGTAGCGCAGCACTGAATGGTTCGTCTTGGAAAGAGCGCCCCACCGCCCTCTCGTTTTAAAAGGCGCCACCACATGGTCAAAATCATTCTTGGCGGTTTTTAAATGCAGAAGAAGCGGCGGAAAGCCGTGCAAGGAAAGAATGTACGCGCCGAGCAGAGCCCCTTCCAGACAGTGCCCCTTTCTTTCCCGCAGAGTGCGAATCGGAGATTTTACCGTCTCCCCTTTCTCTTCAAAATTAAATCTAATGGTATTCAAAAAATCCTGCGTTTTGGCGGGAGTGTCTAAACTTTTTAACAGAGCCGTTTCTTTCTTGGTAAATTCAGGCATAAGCTTAATTTACTCTGCTTTGTTTAATTTATCACACTACATTTTAAAAATAAAAAAGGGGCTTTCTTATACCCGTGCTCTTTTGCTGTAGAAATGTACTGTCAGGAGAAGGACAATCAGAGAGAAAAAGGCGGTCAGAGAGAGCATGGGGATGGAAATGTATCCGCCGAATTCGGAAACCAGGCGCTGATAGCAAGAAATGCCGGAAGCGTCGCAGGGAGCGTTGCCAGGATTGCCGAAATAATACACGAAGTTCTGATAGACGGATATAACGAAGCCGACTAAAAGAAGCGGCAAGGCGTAATTTATTACTTTTCTGTCTTTCCTCCATAGAGCCACGCCGAAAAGAAACGGGAGCGGAAACAAAAATACGCGCTGATACCAGCATAGGGCGCAAGGCAAGAAGCCAACCACTTCCGAATACACCAAGGAAAAAACGGCGGTAAATAGAGAGAAGAGGAACCCGATGAGAAGAAAACGCCGGTCTATGAAGTCCAAGAAGCGATTTTGGGGCGGGCCAAAAAACAGCAAGAGTAAGGCGAGGGCCGAGATCGCCTGCAGAAATATGGCTCCGGTTCCCAGAGTAATGTTCAGATTATGTATAACAGAATAACTCATGAGTAGGGTCTATCTTGCCGGAGAAGCGGGAGAGGACGAGCTTCCGGCTGGAGATCCGGCTTGGCCTCCGGGCGAACTCGGCAGAGGGCAAGAAGTTTTCTCTGAGAGATTAGCAAGCGGCTGCACCCCGATGAGAACAGACCCATCTTTAAATTCCCAAGTGGGATATCTGCTTATATTCTTTTCCCGGCATACCGCGGTCTGGCCTTGAGCATTCGGGTTGGAACACTCTATATATGGCAGATACTTTTCGGCAGAACCGAACTCTTTCTTTTGGGCCTGGCAGTTCTCGCACCAGAAAGCGCCGTAGAATTTAGCTCCGGAATTGGCGATACACTTGGCGAAATCGTCATAATATCCGGCGGCTGGCGGAGTGCCACCCGAGGATTTAGTAAGCGCCACTGCAACCGTGCCGAGGATGAGAATAATCACCACCCCCAGAAAAATTTTCACTTGTGAACTCATTTCTTTTTTCATATTGCCATAATACTAAATTAGGCCTTAAGATGGCAAGAACGGAAAGCAGAGAGCAGAAAATTCGACTATTTCTTTACTCTCGCCCCCTTATTCGGTTAAGTATCCGGAAAGAATATCTGGTGCTCTTCCCCCATAGATTGAAAACGATAGCCAGGGTAAAAAGAATCAGAGCCAGGTCGTTGTTTAGGAAGGAAAGCAAAATAGCCAGAAAGGCCGCCACCACCGGAAAGAGAATGTGCATGTAAGCGTGTTTGTTTTCCGCTTCGGTAAAAGGGGTGTTCTCAATAAAAGGCGACTTTACCGCGTAGCGCCGCATCATATACAAAGAAAGGCCGATCAGAATAATATTCAGGGCGAAAAAGATTATGGCCGTCTGGGAATATGAATATCTGCCAAGCAAGCTGGAAGAGAAAGGCACCAAGGCCACAAAGAAAAAGAAAACTGCGTTTAGATTGGAAAAATGAGTGTCAATATTTTTGGCCAGAATGGAAGCCACAAAATGGTGCGAACGCCAGTAAGTGAAGAGCAGAAAGAAACTCAAAAGATAGCTTAAGAATACCGGAGAAAGGGTTAGGAGCGCCTGAAAAAGATCTCGGTTGGAGAGAATAATGCCGTAGTCCGGCACTCGGATTTCAAACACCAAGATAGTCATCACAATGGCGAATATGCCGTCTGCCAGCTGGTCCAGTCGCGCTTGCTTCATACATGAATTATAGCAACAAGTGAGAAAGAATACAAAGTCGCAGAGGGGAAGAGAAACATTCTTTACTGATTCGCCGAGAATTATATCTGCCCTCCAGCTTTTTTGGAGGAAGAGAAACTTCTTGAGCGGGGTGTCTCGTAGGCTGACGAGCCGAGAGGCAGCGCTCCGCTATCCGCCAACTGGCGGAAGCGGAGACAGCGACCCCGCGAAAGAATGTTTCTCTTCCTCCAATGCTTCTTGCTTGTCTGTTTTTCTATATTTACTGATACTGGATGTAAATCGGGATGGGCCGGAGCTTTAGGATTTCTTCCGGAGTGATGAGAATACTGCCGGGCTTTTGGGTGTCTTCTTTGAAAAACAGCTTGAAGCCCGTAAACTGCACCGGCTGGCTGGCAATAAATTCTTTATAGGTGGCAATTTTGTTCGCTTTCCGCCCCCAGCCGTCCATGTTCATCACGATTTCCACCTGCGGTAAAGGTTTTATCTGCCGATAGTTTGTAACCATATTCTCCGTGAAGCGGTGCACCACCAGGATCTTCGGAACCAGCTGATTTTTTTTCACAATCTCGGCCAAAAACTCGGCGGCGTAGTTTATATCCGCCGCGTCAAAGGTTCCTATTTTTTTTCCGGGAGAAGCGCCGTCTTTCATTGAAAACTCCGGGTCTATGCCCAGATTCACCTCCGGCATTCGCAGATATTTCTTCAGGCGCGGAAGCTCCGCCGGCAGATCGCTCTTCCCGACCTGCAAGTCCAGAAAAACTATTCCATTGATTTTCTTGGCCATGCCGAGCACTTTCTCTATCTGGCTATCCGGCATGCGGGCGATATAATTGCCGTCCTTGCCGGGCAAATCTTGAGCGGTAACGGCAATATAGTGCAGAGCCGGAACTACCGGAGTGGACAGGTCGGCCGTTTCCCACTCCTTCACTTTTTCTTCCAGCATGGAAAGCATTTGGTCCTCCGGATATTTTCCGAGCACTCCCATATCCCGCGAATACAAATTGCCGTAAAAAGCCACTACCCGTTTGAAGGGTAAAATTGCTCCGCCTTCAGGATACGGAGCGGCGGGAGGCCAGAGTCGGATTGCGGCCGGTAGGGGTTCGTCAGCTATCTTTTCTTCCCTAAAAACTGGTTTGCCGTCTTTCATAAGTGGCTGTCCGTCCGTTCCTTTTTCCGCCACCTTAATTATTTTGTATTTGATCTCTTCCGGAGGATCGTTGGCCAACGCCTGCATCTTTGCGTCATAGGCCTTTTTGTCGAGCGGCGGGGGCAAGGGTTTTCGCGGTATCTCCGTGCTTTTAGCCAAAATACTTTCCCCGGAAACAAAACCGGATTGCCGATATTGCCGCTCTACCAGTCTTAAGTATTCCGGGAACCAGGACACCAGAGCGAAAACCGCGGACAAAAAAATTGCCCAAAACCAAAAACGGGCGCTTGGAAGGGCGCGTTTCTCTTTCTGAATCGAGTTTTCTTCTTTTGACATTATATGCAAGAAGTATAACAAACCAGGGTCCTGGTAGGAAGCCTTGCCCCGATGAATATCGGGGCAAGGTTTCCATTCGGCTTCTGGCATTATTGCACCATATATTTTAGAAAAAGAAGAAGGGCCTCCCTTTTTAATCTTTTTTCCTCCGCATAGAAGAAGCGCGGCCAATAGAACCTTTGCCGAATTTCTTCCGGATTTTGTCGGCAGTTTCTTCCACCCTGGTTCTTTTGAGCGCTTCCATTTGCCGGCCGAAAAGGTCCAAAGGCGCTTTTTCTTCCCGCAGGAGGTTCTGTAAAATCACTCCGGTAGAGCGGATCCGTTCCCGCTTCCGGAGCAATTTCGGGAACTCCGGCTCAATGGCGTTCAAGACCGCGCCTGGATCGGAAGAAAAGAACAGAAGCTTTGCTTCTCCGTAACGGTACTTAAATTCGCTTGATTTAACGAAAAAAGAAATTTTGTTGCTTGCCAAACGCACCTCTCGGGCGTGCCCGCAAGCCTCTTCCGCGTTCCGGGCCAGTTCTCGCCAGATAACCGACGGATTGGCCGAAGCCGGTCGAAAAGTGGCCGTGGCCTGGATGGACTTCTGGCTCCTCGGGTCAACGTTGCTTCGTACTTCAAAAATTTCTTCGCCGGAAAGCTCTTTTTTCAGGTCCAATACCGGTCTGGAAAATTTCTTGGCCATCTCCCCTTCCGGGTACCGGACTAAATCATAAGCGGTGCCAACGCCAAGAGCGGTGAGTTTGGGCACGGTCCGGCGTCCGATCCCCCATATTTCTCCTATGGGAGTGGCCTTAAGCGCCTTCATCTCATCTTCTCTGGAAAGCAAAGCCACCATGCCTCCGGGCTTTTCTAATTTGGATGCTTGTTTAGCCAGAACTTTGGTCCGGGCCAATCCCAGCGAGTAGGTAACCCCGAGCGTTTTTTCTATTTCTTCTTTCAATTCTTTCAAAAAATTTTTCTCTCCGCCGAAATATTTTATTTCGGACGGCCGGACCCGGGCGAAGCACTCATCTATGCTGTATTCTTCGACCTCTCTGGCGTAAGAAGAAAGAATCTGTCGCATCCGGCCGGAGATTTCTAGATACAGATCGAAGTGGTGCGGAAGGATTACCACTTCCGGAAAGAGCTTTTTGATCCGAAAGGTAGGCATACCCCTGGTCACCCCGAGCTTTTTCGCTTCTGGACTCATGGCCACGGCAATACCCCGGTCTTCCCCCACCACCACCGGCTTGCCCTTTAAGTCCGGCCTCCTGGTCAGTTCGCAGGCCACAAAGAAAGAGTCCCCGTCGGCATGCAAAAAGAGGTCTTTACTTTGGTCTTCTTTTTGGCTAGACATACAATATACTATATTGTACTACCCTGCCATTTGTTGACAAATTTTGACTGAGCTCAGATTGAAAAAAAACTCTTTTGTGTTATTGTATGCTTGCAATAAAGGACTATTGCAATATTGCCGGGTCGGCTAATGGTAGGCCTATAGACTCTGGATCTATCAATCTTGGTTCGAATCCAAGCCCGGCAGCCAAGAGGGATAGATTAAAAATTTAGGAATTAGCGGCAGACGTTTATCCAATAAATATATATGCGCATTTCTATTATTGGTCATGCTGGAAGCGGTAAAAGCACTCTAGCCCGCAAAATAAGCGAGAAATTCAGCATACCTAATTTACAGATAGATAAACTTTGGTTTGAATCAGGTGGAAATAAATTAAAAATGAGCGAAAGAGAAAAAGGGGAAAAAGGGGGAAAAGTCAGAGCATATATAAAAGAAAAAGTCGAAGATTTTATAAAACAAGATTCTTGGGTTTCTGATGGATGGTACCCGATGGTACAAGCTTTCATAGCGGAAAAAGCGGACTTAATTATTTTTCTTGATATTTCACTTTCTCGCCGTTTATTTAACCACATAAAAAGAATATTTAAGACTGAAAGACATAAAGAGCTTACAAAATGGGATGATATTAGGTTTGTTTATAAAATAGTTAGTAGAACATTTCTGAAAGACCTAGAGCTAAGGCAGTTCGTGCATGATCACACCTATAAGGTTAAAACTTTTAAGAATTTCAAAGAGGTAGAAAATTACTTTAACATGTTATAATCCATATAAGACCTGATCACAATTAGGAATATCATGAAAATCCCGACAAAAAAACTGAAGAGTGGATTTGAAATGCCGGTGTATGGACTGGGCACTTGGCAAATGGGCGGACGTGATGAGCGCGACTTTGCTAATGACGATGTGGCCGATATTGGCGGTATCAGAGCCGCCCTGGATGCCGGAGTAACGCACATTGATACGGCTGAAAAATATGCGGATGGATACAGTGAGACACTTGTCGGCAGAGCCATCAAAGGATACGACCGCTCAAAGATTTTTATTGCCTCCAAAGTACAAGAGAAAAATCTAGGTTATGACGACATCTTGAATTCTTGCAAGAAAAGTTTGGAAAGACTGCAGACTGATTATTTGGATTTGTATTTGCTTCATCGTTACAGCAAGGGTCATTCTCTTAAAGATTCAATGAGGGCCTTAGATAAACTAGTTGAAGAAGGGCTGGTAAAGCATATTGGCGTATGCAATTTCGGCAAGGAACATCTGGCTGAAGCGCAACGCTATACAAAAAACAAGATTGTGTGCGATCAAGTGCATTACAATCTGGAATTCCGGGAGCCGGAAGCGTTCGGACTTTTAGGATATTGCAAAGAGAGCGATGTCTTTCTATCTGCTTGGCGTCCGGTGGGTAAAGGAAGTCTTTTGGGAAATATTCCACCAGTACTGCAAGAAATGTGCGATAAATATAAAAAAACTCCGGCCCAAATTGCTATTAACTGGCTGATTTCCCAACCTTATGTGATTACCCTCTCCAAAACGCGAAGCCCTGATCACTTGAATGAAAATCTCGGCGCTCTGGGATGGAATATGGAAAAAGAAGATATTGAAAAATTACGCAAAGAATATCCTGGGCAGAAATTAGTCTCGGATGTAGTGCCGCTCGGATAAACAAAGTATTAGACTTTGCCTCTTTAGTAGAGTATATTAGAGGCTGGCTGAAAGTACTCAGCTGTCCTTTTTTATGCTCACAGAGAAACAAAAAAATATCACCGTTCGCGCCAGGGATATTTTTGGCGCCTACGCCAAAGAGGTCCGCAAAAACGCGGGGCTTTTTTCGCTTGTGCTTTTGGGCTCGATGGTGGTCCAAGCCACCAGTCTGGCTTCCCCTGTTTTTCTAAAGGAACTCTTCAATCTGATTGCCGCCGGTCATCCAGCTCCGGAATTGATGCGGGGGCTCTTCACTCTGGTCGGCATCATTGCCGGCATTTCCATAATCGGCTGGATCGGGTATCGGCTGCAGTTTTTTTGCTTGGTGTTCTTTGAAGTTCGTTCTATGGCAAATCTCTATGATGCTTCGTTCTATTATCTGATCCGCCATTCGTATCATTTCTTCGTTTCCCAATTCAGCGGAACCCTCACCCGGCGGGTAAGCAAATACTCCGCCTCTTTTGAAACTATTGTGGACGGAATAATGATGGGTTTTCTCCCCACTTTTTTCTTTGCCACCGGGGCGGTGATAATTCTATTTATCCGCAATCATATTCTCGGCATCGCTCTGGGCGTTTGGGTCATCTGTTTCGTTGCTTTTCAAATTTTCGTGGCCCGCTTGCGCCAGCCCCTGCGGGTGGCTCGCTCGGAAGCGGACAGTAAAATGACTGGTTCGCTTTCCGACGCCATCGCCAACCAAAATACCATATCTCTTTTCTCCGGCAACAGGCACGAACAGGATATTTTCAGAAAGATAGTGAAAATATGGCAGAAAGCCACCTTGCGTTCCTGGGTGGCCGACGAGACAATCTGGTCCATCCAGGGAATCTTGATGACGGGTATCAACATCGGCTTGCTTTACGGGGCGGTGGTGTATTGGCAGAAAGGGCTTGTCAGTATCGGAGATTTTGTGCTCATCCAGAGCTACCTTATCGGCTTATTCAATCAGCTTATGAACATAAATATCCAGATCCGGAGATTTTACGATGCTTACGCGGACGCGGTGGAAATGGCCACAATCCTGAAAACTCCTCATGAGGTACATGATATCCCTGATGCTGTTCCTTTGTCGCCCAAAAATTGCGAAATCGTTTTCAAAGACGTTCACTTTCGCTTCCCCCACCACAAACCCATCCTGCAAAATTTCAATTTAACCGTGAAGGCGGGAGAAAAGCTCGCTCTGGTCGGTCCATCCGGGGCCGGCAAAACTACCGTGACTAAACTGCTCTTGCGCTTGTATGACATCACCGGCGGAAGTATAGAAATCGACGGACAAAATATCGCCAAAGTTACCCAAGAGAGTTTGAGGAATACCATCGCCTTCGTGCCCCAGGAACCGATTCTTTTTCACCGCACTCTGATGGAAAATATTCGCTATGGCCGGAGGGATGCCAGCGACGCGGAAGTGATTGAAGCGGCCAAGAAAGCGCATTGCCACGAATTCATTTCCCGACTTCCGGAAGGATACGAAACTTTCGTGGGCGAGCGCGGAGTGAAGCTCTCCGGAGGCGAGCGCCAGCGGGTAGCTATTGCCCGGGCTATTCTAAAAGACGCGCCCATTTTGGTTTTGGACGAAGCTACCTCCAGTCTGGATTCAGAATCCGAGGCCCTGATCCAGGAGGCCCTGCAAACATTGATGCGGGGCAAGACTGTGATCGTGATTGCTCACCGTCTGTCTACCATTATGAAAATGGACCGCATAGTGGTGATTGAAAACGGCGCGGTGGTGTCCGAAGGCACTCACCGGGAGCTTCTAAAAAAAGACGGATTGTATAAAAAACTCTGGGGTATTCAAGCGGGAGGATTTTTGGAAGAGAAAACAGCAGAGTCGAAATAAGAATAAAATAAGAATATATGAAAATCTCCGTCAAAACCAAAACTAGAGCCCAAGAAGAAAAAGTGGAACGGCTGGGTCAACCATCACTCGGGTTCAACCAAAAAGATAACACATTTAAAATTCCCTTTTATAAAGTCTCAGTTAAAGAAGCGCCGGAGCATGGTCGGGCAAACGAGGCCATTGTCCGCGCTTTGGCAGACTATTTTCATGTTCCCTACTCCCGGGTGCGCTTACTTTCGGGCCAGACATCAAAAAACAAGATTTTTGAAATAGTTTTGGGGGATAAAGGAAATTTATCTTAGCGCTTTGTAAATACCGGGTACTTCCAGGCCCAGAACCCAGGCGGAGAAACCGGCCAGCTTGTGCTTTTTAATCAGGGAAATTTTCGCTTCCATTCCCTTGGTGTCTTCATACCAGATCACATATTTGGTTCCTCCGCTCCAATAAGCGATATACGATTCTTGTTCGGCCTCGCTGTAACCATAGGAGACCCTGTACTTGCGGATGAAATTTTTCATCTGCGGAAATCCGCCGATAGCCACCAATTTTTGATTGGTCGCGTTCCGGCGCCAGTAATACAACGGAATGCCCAGGGAAATTTTTCCCGCCGGGATGACGCTTAAACTGTACGAGAGTACTTTTGAAAGCCAAGTGTATCCGGCAATGGGTCCCTTTGAATTTGGATCGTCGTAAGACATAATGCTCACGAAATCCGCGCTCTCTCCGAGCGACTTGTAGTCGTATACTCCGATCAGTTTTTGCCAGAGATTTCGGGGATAATCGCTTGGCTTCTCTGAAATCTGCGCTATCACTGCCACGCTCGATTCCAGCCCGTTCCGTCTCATTTCTTCTGAAAAATTTTTCACAAAATTTGAAAATTTTTGGCGGTAAGAAAGATCCATCCCTTCAAAATCTATTTGCCAACCAAAATATCCCTTTGCCTTCGCTTCGGTTACCATAGCGCCTATGGCAGAGTTTTGCTTTGCCGGATCATCCAGCACCGCTTGGTATGCCGCCCTGCCGAAAGATTTGTTTGTGACCAAGGGCAACATTCTTATGCCGTGTGTTCGGGTGAAATCGAGAATCAGAGGATCAATGCTTCCTTCCAGTTTTCCCTCAGGGTTTATGGCGTAGGCCTGCGGAGCCAAAAGGTCTATGTATTTCCAGTTTTGAAACAGAGAGGCGCGGGCGGTGTCGTTTTCTTTGTAATAGAAAATTTTCCAATAAGGGGTGTTGTAGTGATGCGGAAAAGAAGAAACAGAAGCCGGCGGCGCGGCGAGGGCTAAAGCCCTCGCCGCGCCGGTCAAAGCAAACGCCGCCACAACCCCAACAAAGACTAAAATTTTCTTCTTCTGTGACATGGCGCCATTCATTATACCACCATGTCAGAATTCAGCCGCCTAAAATAAAAAACAATTTCTTAAACCTATAAAAATGACGCGGAAAATATCCCAAAATCTGGGGGTATTTTCCGTTTTGGCTTGATTTTTGTCTGAGATTGTATCTTGACTGGTTATGAACATTGCCACCGTCCCGAGCCGGAACTATAATTTAACCCCCGGCCAGACAGGCGGGAAAACGTTTCGTCGAATTTATAAATCTAATCAAAATTTCACCGCAAAAAATGTGGAAGCATATAAAAAAGAGAGACGGGCGCTTGGTTCCTTTTGATAAGAAAAAAATAACCGAAGCCTTAGCCAAAGCGGGGCGAGCCGCGGAGGAATTCGACGAAAAGAAAGCGAAGGAACTTTCGGAAAAGGTGATTTTGCTCGCTCAAAAGAAAATTTCCGGAAAGGTGCCGACGGTGGAGGAAATCCAGGACATAGTGGAAGAAACTCTGCTCGCTTCCCGCTACGGCAAAACCGCCAAGAGCTATATTCTGTATCGAAAACAGCACGAAGAAATGCGGGCTTTCGCCACCGCCGCTTCCCTTAACATGATTGACGACTATCTGGACAAGCTGGACTGGCAGGTGAAAGAGAACAGCAACATGGGCTACTCTCTGCAGGGGCTGAACAACTACATTTTCTCCGAAGTGAGCAAGACCTATTGGCTCAATAAAGTGTATCCGAAAGAAATCCGGGACGCTTATGAAAAAGGGGACATGCATATCCACGACCTCGGTACCCTTTCGGTGTACTGCGTGGGCTGGGATTTGGAAGATCTCCTGCGCGAAGGGTTCACCGGAGTGCCGGACAAAGTGCAGTCCGCTCCAGCCAAACACTTGCGCACCGCTCTCGGACAGATCGTGAATTTTATGTACACTCTGCAGGGCGAAGCGGCCGGGGCCATCGCTTTTTCCAACTTTGACACTCTGCTCGCCCCCTTCATCCGTTACGATAATCTTTCTTACAAGGAAGTGAAGCAGTGCTTGCAAGAATTTATTTTCAATATGAACGTGCCCACCCGGGTCGGGTTTCAGACTCCATTCTCCAACATTACTCTGGACCTGCTTCCCTCTCCGAATTTCAAAGATCACAACGCGCTCATCGGCGGCCAGGAGCAGAAAGAAACTTACGCCGAGTTTCAGAAGGAAATGGATACTTTGAATCGCGCCCTCTTTGAAGTAATGAAAGAGGGCGACGCCTCCGGACGGGTGTTTTCCTTCCCTATTCCCACCGTGAACATCACCAAGGATTTTGATTGGCAGAATCCAAATCTGAAAGGCCTGTGGGAAATTACCGCCAAATACGGGGTGCCTTATTTCAGCAACTTCGTCAGCTCCGATATGAAGCCGGAGGACAGCCGTTCTATGTGCTGCCGCTTGCGCCTGGATTTGGGAGAGCTGGACCGTCGCGGAGGGGGGCTATTCGGGGCCAATGCTCTGACCGGCTCTATTGGAGTAGTCACCATAAACCTGCCTCGCCTGGGCTATCTGGCCAAAGGTTCGCACCAGAGAAAAAATGTAAGCGAAGAAAAAGCCAAGGAAGAATTTTTCAAAATGCTGGCCGAAAAAATGGACTTGGCCAAGGAAAGTCTGGAAATCAAGCGCAAGATTTTGGAGCGGCTGACTGACGCGAACCTGTATCCCTATACCCGCTTTTACTTGCGGAAAATAAGGCAGTCTTACGGAGAATACTGGCATAATCATTTTTCCACCATCGGCTTGGTGGGTATGAACGAGGCGGCCTTGAATTTGCTCGGTTCCAATCTCGGAACGGAAAAGGGGCATGCCTTTGCCGCCGAAGTACTGGACTTTATGCGCGCTCGGTTGATCGGCTACCAAAAAGAAACCGGAAATCTTTACAATCTGGAGGCCACTCCGGCCGAGGGCACCGCTTATCGTCTGGCTCTGAAAGACAAAAGGCGGTATCCGGAAATAATCGTAGCCAATGAACCGGAATGGAAGGCGGGAGCGGAGCCCTTTTACACCAATTCTTCCCATCTACCAGTACATTACACCGATGATATTGTGGAAGCTCTGGATATCCAGGATTCTTTGCAAACCAAATATACCGGCGGGACCGTGATTCATCTTTTCTTGGGAGAACGCATTGCCGACCCGAGCGCGGTGCCGGAACTGGTGCGAAAAATCTGCGAGAACTACAAGCTCCCTTATTTTACTCTCACTCCCACTTTCAGCGTGTGCGCTTCCCATGGTTATGTGCCCGGAGAACATTTCGCCTGCCCTTCCTGCCAAAAAGAATGCGAAGTATATTCCCGTATTGTCGGATACCTGCGGCCGGTAAGCCAGTGGAACGCGGGCAAGCAATCGGAATATAAATTGCGGGAGATGTATGTCCCCGCTCTGGTAGAGACGGACGCTTTGCATGAGAGCAAAGCGATGAGAGAAACTGCTCTCTCAAAATGATCTTCGGGGGCTTGGAGAAGACCACCCTCATTGACTACCCCGGAAAGGTAGCCAGCCTGGTGTACACCATCGGCTGCAATTTCCGCTGTCCTTTCTGCCACAATCCCGAACTGGTGGATGAAACGGTGGAAACCAGATACCCGGAAGAGGAGATTTTGGAATTCTTGAAAAAGCGCAGGGCAATGGTGGACGCTCTGGTCATCACCGGCGGAGAGCCGACCATGCACGGAAAGGACCTTTTATCTTTTATGCGGAAAGTGAAAACTCTGGGTATCTTTATAAAGCTTGATTCAAATGGCACCGAACCGGGCGTTCTACGAAAAGCCATTGCCGAGAAATTAGTGGATTATATAGCCATGGATATTAAAGCGCCTCTGGCCAAATACGCCAAAACCGTAAACCATCCGGTAGATACGGAGGCTATCAAAAAAAGCGTAAAATTGCTCATGACCTCAAGCGTTCCCTATGAATTCCGCACCACCTTGGTGAAATCTCTCACTACTCCCGAAGACCTGGAACAGATAGGCAAAGAGATTGAAGGGGCCGAGAAGTACTATTTGCAAAAATTTATTTCCACCAAGATTCTGAATCCGCAGTTTCGCAGAAAGACCACTTATGACGATGAAGAATTGGAAGCATTGCGGGTTAAAATGTCAAAATATGTCAAATTCTGCGGCATACGCTAAAACCATATATCTGGATTACGCAGCCACTTCCCCCACCGATCCGGAGGTGTTGGAAAAAATGCTTCCTTATTTTTCTTCCCGCTATGGAAATCCCTCTTCCTTGTACCAGAGCGGCCGGCGGGCCAAACGGGCCATAGAACTGGCTCGGGAAGATACGGCCAAAATCTTAGGTTGCTCTCCGGAAGAAATTATTTTCACCGGCAGTGGAACCGAATCGGATAATCTGGCCGTGGTGGGAGCCGCGCGCGCTCTCCGCGCGCGCGGCTCCCACCTCATCGTCTCGGCTATTGAGCATAAAGCGGTGCTGGAATCTGCTCGGGAATTGGAACGGGAAGGATTCACGGTCACCTATTTTCCGGTGGACCGCCTGGGACGGGTAGATCCCAAAAAGCTTGCGGCGGCTATCCGGCCGGATACTGTTCTCGTCTCCGTAATGTACGCGAACAATGAAATCGGAACTATCGAGCCCATAAAAGAAATCGCGGAAGCTATCCGAAAAAAGAAAGCAGAAGAAGTTGGATCTGATGTCGCTTTTGCTCCTGGTCTCTCCAGCAATTTTTTTCCTCTCCTTCACACCGACGCCTGCCAGGCCGCGGGCTACCTCTCTCTTTCCGTAAAGGAACTCGAGGTGGACTTAATGACTTTGAACGGCTCAAAAATTTACGGTCCCAAAGGAGTGGGCGCCCTTTATATAAGAAAAGGAGTGAAAATTTCTCCCCTGATCTTGGGAGGCGAACAGGAATCGGGATTGCGGGCCGGAACCGAGTCCGTGCCCCTCATCGCGGGCTTCGCCGAAGCTCTGAAAAAAGCGAGCGAGTCGCGGGAAGCGGAAACAAAACGGCTGGCTCCCCTGCGGGACTACCTCGCCAAGCGCCTGAAAGAAGAAATTCCGGACCTGATCATAAACGGAGACCCTGAAAACCGCTTGCCGAACAACCTGCATGTTTCTGTTCCAAACATAGAGGGCGAATCCATGCTTCTCTTATTGGACAATTACGGCATTGAAGCAAGCACCGGCAGCGCCTGCTCTGCCCGCGATCTGCGCCCTTCCCACGTGCTGCTTGCCATCGGCCAGGACGCGGGGCTGGCCCACGGCAGTATTCGCTTTTCTCTTGGAAAATACACCACCCGCGAACAGCTGGATTATGTTATCCTCATATTCCCGGAAATAGTGCGAAAATTAAAAGAGGCCTCCGCTCTCTCCGTGAAAAAATAAAACGATGGCGGCCCTTCCGTTCCAGCGAAGAAAAAGATATGCCCAAAAAAATATTACAAAAAAAGAAATTAAAAAAATCTCCGAAAGAGACGGAAAAATCCACTCTCCTTTTGGAAAAAAGCGGCCTGGCCTGCGGAGACGTGGGAGAATGGCTCTACAGTGAAACAGTAAAGGACCATTTCTTTCATCCGCGCAATCTTCTCCTTGACGATTCAAATTACGAAGCGGACGGCATCGGAGTGGTGGGCAGTCCCGCCTGCGGAGACGTGATGGCGGTATGGGTGAAGATTAATCCGCGGACCAAGCGCGTAAGCGAATGCAAGTGGCGCACTTTCGGCTGCGCTTCGGCCATCGCTTCCACTTCTATGATGTCCGTGATGGCAACTGAAAACGGCGGAATGGACCTAAAGCGGGCCAAGCGCCTGACTCCGGAAGCCATCATTGAGCGGTTGGGCGGACTGCCCGAACGCAAGTACCATTGCTCGGTTCTGGGGCACGAAGCCCTGCGGGAAGCGGTGCTGGATTATGAAAAGAATCAGTCAGAAAAAAAAGAAAATATACCCGGCGAGAAGGGCGGGACATACTCTTCTCCGGGTACGGATTTTTTGAAGCTTAAAAAATCCTGAAGTTGGCTCGCCGTCGCTCGCCAAACCCCCTGCGAAGAGTATGTCCCGCCCTTCTCTCCGTAAAGAATTAATTCATGAACAGTGAAAATAAAATTGAATACAAAGTGCTCGGGGTAAAAAACGAAACGGAAAATATTTTCACTCTTTCCCTGGAAACTCCGGACGGCGCTCCCCTTTCCTTCCTGCCCGGCCAGTACATAAACGTGTATTTTCCCGAACTTGGAACGCCGGAAGGAAAGTCTTACAGCATCTCTTCTCTTCCGGGGGCAAAAAATTTTTCTTTGAGCGTGCGGACTATCGGAGAATTTTCCAACCGCCTGGCCAGCCGGACCAAAGGCGACATAATTCTGGGTTCCGAGCCCTATGGATATTTTTACAGCGAATCGGAAAACTCTCCGCTTGTCTTGATCGCTTCCGGTATCGGCATCGCTCCCTTCCGCGGCATGATTTTAGATCAGCTTCAAAAAAATCCGGATAGGCCTATACGCCTCTTTTACGGCAGCCGGACCCTCTCCGGAGCCGCCTTTAGAGAAGAACTGGAAGAGCTCTCGG
>JAKALJ010000023.1 GCA_021813175.1 bacterium
GTGGTAGAAATATTGGCATGCCCGAGCATCATCTGCACGCTCCTGATATCCGCTCCGTTCCGCAATAAATCAGTGGCGAAGCAATGCCGAATGACGTGCGGGGTGACTTTTTTCGAAATTCCCGCCTTCACCGCGTAGTGTTTCACCAACCGTTCAATGGAGCGGGCAGTCAGGCGCGAAACAGAGGACTTTTCTTTTTTAGGTAAATTTACAAACATCGCTTCCTCCATATCCTTGCGCTTGGCTAAATATTCCCTTATGGCGTTTTTTGCTCTACGCGATAAAAAAACTACTCGCACTTTTTCACCCTTGCCGCGAATCGGGAACTCATCTTTGGAAAGATCCAGGTCACGATTTAAGGAAGACAGCTCCGAGACGCGCAAACCGGTGGAAAAAAGAGTTTCAAGCATAGCTCGGTCCCGTAAAGAAGGCAATTCTTTTCCGTCTACTCCTTCAAGCAACCTGTCCAATTCTTCTTTGGTAATCAAGTCTAAGTCTCTTTCTTTTACCTTGGCCAATTCAATCCGTTCAGGCGACAAAGAAGGAATGTCTCGCTTTGTCAAATATTTAAGAAACACCCGCAGGGCGATGAGGTAGTAATTTTGGGTATTTTTTTTCATAGTTCTTTCCGCTTGTCCGTGTTCCTTTCGGCCCTTTTGCCGGTTAAGATATAAGCGAAACTCCCGGATTTTTTCTTCGCTAATGTCCTCCGGATTGCCGATTTTTCCGAAGGAAAAAAAACGGGAGAGATAGCGATGATAATTCTCCGTTGTCTTTATGCTAGAGCCCTTTTCTATCTCCAGATATTCCAAAAATTCTCTCATCAATTTTTCCATACTCTTCACTCATATATCTTACCATGTCGCACAATATTAAACTAATCAGTGTAACTATAAAAAGCAGGTTGCAAACATTCTTTGAGAAAAGCCTTGCGCAGGAGCTTAGAAAATTAAGCTAAAAACATGATTCGGATCATGTTTTTAGCCCTAATTTTCTTGAGCGACGAGCAGAGCAATTCGCCAGCAGGCGAATATGCGTGCTTTTTGAGAAGAATCTTTGCAACCTGCTTTAAAAATTTGCAATTTATACTTATGTATGCTACGATAAACATATGTTAAGCGCTAAAAAGAAACAGCAGTTGATTAAGAAAAGCCAGATACACGAAAAGGACACCGGCTCTTCCAAAGTGCAAGCGGCCATTCTTTCCGCGCGGATAGACGAGCTGGCGGAGCATTTAAAGAAGCATAAAAAAGATAACAGTTCCCGCCGCGGGCTAATCAAAATGGTAGCCGACCGGCGCGCGCATCTGAAGTATCTTGAACGGAGAAGCAAGACTAAAGCAAGAGTTCGCTAAAAATCTTCTGGCATGGCAATTATAAAGCATAAAGAGCAGAGGGTAGGGGTCTTTATTGACGCTCAAAACTTGTATCACTCGGCTCGAAATTTATATAAAGCGCGGGTAAATTTCGGCGCGGTCTTGAAAGAAGCGGTGGCGGGCCGCAAATTAGTGCGGGCAATCGCCTATGTCATCACCACTGAGGCCGGGGATGAGAAGAACTTCTTTGAAGCTCTGACTAAGCTGGGCATTGAAACCAAAACTAAAAATTTGCAGATTTTCCGTTCCGGAGAGAAAAAAGCGGATTGGGACGTGGGACTGACGGTGGATGTGATGCGTATGGCCAATCGGCTGGATTCGGTGGTGATTTGCTCCGGAGACGGAGACTTTATCCCATTGGTGGAATATCTGCAAAATTACGCGGGGGTACAGGTGGAAGTGGCTTCTTTTGGCAAATCCACCTCTATGCAACTTAAAGAAGCTGCCGATGATTTTATAGACTTTTCGGAAAATCCGAAAAAGTTTCTCATCGGCAACGGCCGACACTAGAGAAGCCACTATAAAAACCCAACTTTCTTGCATTTTTCTGCTCCGGTGCTAAGATGAAGATATATTATCAGTTAACTGGTTTGTCTTCAGACAGATAGTAGTGTTCCCTTGAATTTGGAACAATACTTTAGTCTGAAGAGAAACTATGGTCAGGGGGCGCGCTTGCCAAGAGGGCAAGCGCGCCATCCGACCCCTAAAATATGCAAAAGAAAGAATATTCCGTGGAAATTGGCGGAAAAACTATGACCGCTATTTTCACCGATTTAGCCGAACAGGCCTCTGGGTCAGTGCTTCTAAAATACGGTGAAAGCATCGTGCTGGCCACTTGCTGTATGTCCAAAGATCCGGCGCCCGGACTCGGATATTTTAATTTAACCGTGGATTATCTGGAAAAATTTTATGCTTCCGGAAAAATTCTCGGTTCTCGTTTTGTGCGCCGAGAAGGAAAACCGTCTCAAGAAGCGGTATTGGCCGCTCGGGTGATAGACCGAACCCTGCGCCCTCTTTTTGACCAATCTATCCGACATGCGGTACAAGTAATCGTAACGGTAATTTCAATAGACGAAGATAACGATCCGGTAACTCTTGGAGTGAACGCGGCTTCCCTGGCTCTTTCCGTTTCAGATATCCCTTGGAACGGGCCGGTGGGTTCGGTGCGAGTGGGCAAATATGAAGACGATGCGCTTATGATAAACGCTTCCCGCAAGCTCCGAACAGAAGACTGGATGTACAAGTTTGACTTAATCGTATGCGGAAAAACCGGAAATATAAACATGATAGAAGCTTCCGCCCATGAAGAATCGGAAGACGGTTTGAAGGAGGCCTTAGAGAGCGCCAGCGCGGAAATAAGCAAGTTGGAAGAATTTCAGAAGAAAATCATTAAGGAAATCGGCCGGCAAAAGAGAGTTTTGACAAAAGAAATTCTGCCGGAAGAATCCAAGAAAGTTTTTGAGGAAAAAATTATGCCTCGGATGGAAAAAGCTATTTTTGCGGGACCAGGCAAGAAGGAAATAGACGAACTGCATACGGAATGGAACAAGCTTATTCGCGAATATTGGCAAGATAAAAGTCCGAATAAAACAGATTTCTCGCCGGAAGACGACCTTTTTGACGAAGCGGAAAACGATCTGATTCATAAAAAAGCCATAGAAGAAGGGAAAAGAGCCGACGGACGCGGAATGGACGAACTCCGACCTTTGTACGCGCAGGCAGGGGGAGTATCCGCCATTTTGCATGGTTCCGGTATTTTTTATCGGGGTGGTACCCATGTATTTTCCGCTCTCACATTAGGCGGACCGGAAGATCGCTATCTGGTGGACGGAATGGAAGAAAAAATAGAACGGCGTTTTATGCATCACTATAATTTTCCCCCGTATTCTTCGGGAGAAACGGGTCGGGCCGGATTTACCAATCGCCGGGAGATAGGACACGGAGCTCTGGCGGAAAAAGCCTTGGCTATGGTTCTGCCCTGCATTGAAGATTTTCCTTACACCATCCGCCTGGTTTCAGAATCTACGGCTTCAAACGGCTCCACTTCCCAAGCGTCGATCTGTGCCAGTACCTTAGCCCTTATGGACGGGGGAGTGCCGATCAAAGCGCCGGTGGCGGGCGTGGCTATGGGTCTTATGTATGAAAACGACAGCCGGTACAAAATCCTGACCGATATTCAAGGACCTGAAGATCACCACGGAGATATGGATTTCAAAATTGCCGGCACTCGGACGGGAGTTACCGCTATTCAACTGGACGTAAAAGTGGAAGGAGTGCCGATAAAAATCCTCTATGAAGCAATGTTACAATCCAAAAAAGCCCGGTTGGCTATTTTAGATCAAATTGAAAAGGAAATACCGGTGCCCAGAAAAGAAATTTCCCCGAACGCGCCCAAGATCATGATTATACAAATAAAACCGGAACAGATAGGTATGATAATAGGTTCCGGCGGTAAGACCGTAAAGGAAATCAGGGAAAAAACCGGAGCGGAAATAACCATTGAAGACGACGGAAAAGTATATCTCACCGGCAAGGGAGATGCTCCAGAAAAAGCAAAAAAAATCATTGAAGAGATGACCCATGAATTCAGGCCAGGAGAAACTTTGAAAGGAGAAGTGGTGCGCGTCGCGGATTTCGGCGCTTTTATCCGACTGAACGAATTTACCGACGGAATGGTGCATGTTTCGGAAATAGCCCCCTTCCGAGTGGAGCGGGTTAGCGATATACTAAAAGTGGGGATGATGGTGCCGGTGAAAGTATTGCGAGTGGATTCCGAGCAAGGGAAAATCGCCCTTTCTATCAAGGCGGCAGACCAGAACTTCTTTAAATCCCCAGTTTAGAATATGGAAAAAGAAGAGCATTTAAGAGTCAAAGGAGTGGAAACTTTCACCGACGATATGGTGAAGACGCTGGCCAATGAAAAAGGAAGCACTATAAAAAAAATAATTCATCAAGAGGAGGAAAAAGAGGTGCGAAAAAAAAATCTTTCCCCGGAGAGCCTAAAAAACCGAACCTTTATGATAATCGGTTTTATCTTGATCATCATGGCTCTTATAGCGATGGCTTCCGCGGCTCTTTTAGGGGAGAAAACAGCCGTAGTTCCGCTGGAGACTCCTTTTGCTCCGGCGGTGTTTACCGATAAGAATTCTTTCAATGAGATAAAAGACCTGACAGCTAAAGAAATTCTATCGCTAATAGCGGCTCAGGTTTCCGGAACGGACGTAAAACAAAACGGCGTGACGGGAATTTTTCTCCTAAGAAACGGACAGCCTCTCCAGTTCCCTGATTTTGTTTCTCTAATCAAGGGGCATTTTCCTTCGGACGGTTTTTCCGCGGTAAAGGACTTTATGCTCGGCGCCTACAACGGCCAGTCGGGCAGAGATTTATTTTTACTCCTAAAAACGGCATCCTTCAGCGATATTTTTAATCCCTTGCGCGCCTGGGAGAGAAAAATGTTTTCGGACCTTTCCGGTATGTTTGGGAAGGATCTTACAGCAGAGAACAAATATCTCCAGACTAAGGATTTTACAGACGGGGTGGTTCAAAACAAAAACGCCCGGATTTTATATGACGCGAGCGGCGGCATCGCTCTCTTGTACATGTTTGCCGACGAAAATTCCATTATAATCACCGACAGCATCCAAACAGCGGAGGAAATAATGAGCCGGCTCTCCTCGGGAAAAGTGGCGAAGTAGCTTTAAAGAGAAAAAGAAACTTCCTTTTTGACACTAGGCGGAGCTGATTTTTTGTGCTAATATCATTCTATGCTTGATAAAGAAAAGATAAAAAAGGATTTAGAGAAGGAGAAAAGCGACCTTTTAGGTCAATTAAAAGAAATCGGCCGTTATAATTCTGATACGGGCGAATGGGAGGCGTTTCCGGAAGAACAAGATTCTCCGGAATCTGATTCTAACGCTATGGCGGACCGTTTTGAAGATTTTGAGTCCAGAAGCTCCACGGTAAATGTGCTCACGGAGCGATTACAGGAGGTGGAGAAAGCGCTCAAAGGCATTAAAAAAGAATCTTTTGGAAAGTGTTCCGTATGCGGGAAAGAAATTGAAATTGAACGTCTGAGAGCTAATCCGGCCGCGGAGACCTGTAAGAAGCATTTGAACAAAACATAAAGAGCGGCAGGCGGAGGCCTGGAGCCTCCGCCTGCCGCTCCACGGTTTACCTATCGCCTAGAGCGAATGATTAAGAGTCATTCGCCTTTTTTATTATGAGTTTTGCCAAAATATATTCAGCCCAGATAAATCTTCTTTCCGGCACCA
>JAKALJ010000024.1 GCA_021813175.1 bacterium
GGGGTAAAATGATCGGCCGCATGCCGGAAATGGTGATATAACCGTCTTTCGTATATACTAGAATTTTGCAGGGCAAACAAAGGCCGATTTTTGCATCCGCCTGTAGAACAGCATAGGCGGACTTTGCGTTACAAAATTCAATAATCTTCATCGGTCCGATTTTAAACCCTTTCTCCTCCAGAGTTTTCTGTACATCATGAATGTAAAGCACTCGAAAACCAGCCTTAGCTGCTTCTTCCTGTACGGCTGATACCGCAGAATCAAAATCTTTTTCAGTTGTGACGGTGTAATCGAATTCCATAAATAATTGCTTCTTGGCGTCGAGTTCCTATAATGTTATAAATTTAAATTTTTCTTGTCAAAGTAAAGAGCTCTAAAATTTGACAGAAAGTGTATAATAAAAATATGTCCGTAATAATATTGTTAGGAATCGCCGCCTTTGTATCCACTCTACTGGGAGGATTGTTTGCCCTGAAATTCAGAGACAAACTTCACTTGATCTTGGGTTTTTCCGCGGGGGCGATCATCGGAGTGGCCTTTTTTGATATATTGCCGGAGGCGATAGAACTCGGAAGTACCAAATACAATGTCTCAATGATAACTTCTATCGCTGCCTTGGGTTTTGTAGTTTACACCATTCTTGACAGATTTATATTTTTTCATTCTCACGGAAGCGATGAACACGAACATGGAGAAGAAATACGAAATCACGTTACCGAAAGGGGAATATTGGGCGCGGCCAGCTTGTCCGCCCACAGCTTTTTGGACGGAGCGGCCATCGGGCTGGCTTTCCAGGTATCGGCGGCCGTGGGAGCTATAGTGGCGGTGGCGGTACTGGTGCACGATTTCTCCGACGGAATAAATACAGTGAATCTCGTTTTAAAAAACTCAGGCACCCGTAGACAGGCCCTCCGCTGGCTTTTGACTGACGCAAGCGCTCCGGTACTGGGAGTATCTTCAACTTTGTTTTTTACCGTGCCTGAGAGCGCGTTAGGTCTGATTTTGGCGGTCTTTGCCGGATTTTTCCTCTACATAGGAGCTTCGGACCTCCTGCCAGAAAGTCATCACAGTCACCCCACGGTCTGGACTACTTTTGTGACAGTTATGGGCATAGCCGTGCTATATGGAGCCATTAAGCTGATTGGTGTATAAGAAAAAATATTCTGGAACAAAAATTCCTGCGGTATACGTCAGCTAGACAGGTCTCCGCCGTAACTTTGAAATTATTATTGGAAATCTTTCTATTTTTTCCAGGACCTGTCTACGCCCGGATTCCGCGCCCCATGCACTTCAAAATGCAAATGCGGACCGGTAGAGCGCCCGGTAGATCCTACATATCCTATAGTCTGTCCCTGGGAAACATTTTCCCCGGTATAAACCGCTATTTTATGCTGATGGGAGTAAAGAGTTTGGGTACCGTTCGGGTGGTCTATAATTACCAAATTTCCATATCCGCCGTTCCAGCCGGTTCTGGCAAAAGACACTCTTCCGGCGGCTGCGGCCCGGATAGGGGTCCCTAGAGGCGCGGCCATATCCACTCCGTTATTTGCATGCAGACCTTGAGTCAGCACATACCCGTACACCGGATTTTCATAATAGCCGGCCAGGTTCTGGAGCGACGGAAGCGAGCTGTAATATTTTATATCTTGAGCGATGCTCTGGTCTAAATTCTTTGCCGGCTGGCTGCCTCCTTCATCCTTCTGCCCGTTCGGTATCATCAGCTGGTCTCCAGCAGAGAGCTTGGCATTCTCCTGAAGACTATTATACTGAACGATGTCCTGTACGTCCGCCTTGAATTTCTTGGCAATACTCTGCACTGTATCTCCTTTCTTTACCGTATACTCAATCCCGTTCATGGGCAATATCAGAAGCACGTCTCCGGGCTTTATCACACTCTTTTTAGTCATATTATTCGCCCATAGAATAGTATTGGAAGACACCCCGAACATTTGGGCAATCTCGGAAATAGAATCTCCGTTTCGGACCACATATATACTTATCTGGTCCGGAGAAAAAGTCTCGTTGGGTAGATTTTTAGAAGGTGAATAAAGAGAACTATCTGGCATAAGAGAGTTGCCGTTAATACTGTTTTCTATGGGCTTAGGGTCCGTTTGAGTATTCAAATCCTTGACTGTCCTTCTGTCAGCCAAAATCTGGGCAGGGGAAATATTGCTCTGTAAAATAGGCATATTTTGCGAATTTACAGCGGTCTGGCCCACTCCTGTTTCAGCGGACGCCTTTCGGCCAAAGATGGAATAGATAGAAGAGAAGACGCTGGCGGTTGCTCGGTAAGGAACAAAAAAGAGCCCTAAGAATATAAAAGGGGGCAGAAAAAGACCGATTATTTTGAGTTTACGCTTTATAAATCAAACAAGGTATCGTTGGAGCCCTTGGAAGCGCGACCTTTCCCGGCCTCGGCCGGAGAGCCATTTTACAAGCAAAAAATGCTCTGAAATCCGCCAGCTGGCGGAGGGTTTCCAACGAAATTACTGTCGTTTCTGTGTTTCAGCCGTATATTCCTCCTTTCATTCAGCCATATAAAAGGTTAGCACAATGATAAGCCAAGTCAAACTCTAATGTGGAAAAGAGGTTGAGTGGCAAATCGTGTGTTATATTGGACTTATGCAAAACCAAGACCACTTGGCGGAATTAAATGAAAAGCAAAAAGAAGCGGCTACTCATACCAAAGGGCCGCTTTTGATCGTGGCCGGAGCGGGAGCGGGTAAGACCAAGACCATCACTCACCGCATAGTGAACTTGATAAAACAAGGAGTGCCGCCAGAACAGATTCTGGCCGTTACTTTTACCAACAAAGCGGCCAGAGAAATGCGCGGACGCGTCCTTGCTGAAATAGAAAAGAATGCAAGAGGGCAGGATACTGTGCCATTCATCAGCACCTTCCATTCGCTTGGAGCGCAGATTATCAAGGAAAATGCCCGGTCGCTCGGTTTCACTCGCCATTTCACCATCTTAGACGAAGGCGATTCCACGGGAATGGTCAAGGACGCGCTGAAGGAACTCGGATATGACCCTAAAGAATACGAACCGCGCCGGATTAAGGGGATTATTAGCCGAGAGAAAGGGAATTTCGCCGATTTGGAAGAATACAAAGAACGGCCAGACCGCTTGGCAAGAGTGACCGGGCAGGTTTGGGAACTCTATGAGATAAAAAAAGCCAAAGAAAACAGTCTGGATTTTGACGATTTGCTCCTGATGCCGGTTCAGTTTTTGCAAAGAGACGACCGAGCGAGAAAAAAATATCAGGAAAAATGGAAATACATCCATATTGATGAGTATCAAGACACGAACGAGGCGCAGTATCTGCTCTCAAAAATTTTAGCGGAAAAGCATCAGAATGTTTGCGCGGTGGGAGATGCCGATCAAAATATTTACAGTTGGCGGGGAGCCGACCTAAAAAATATTTTGAGTTTTGAGAAAGATTATCCAACAGCCAAAATCGTTCTTCTGGAAGAAAACTATCGTTCCACCCAAAACATCCTGGAAGCAGCTAACCAGGTGATTAAGAAAAACAAATTTCGGCCGAAGAAAAATTTATTCACTAAAAATATTGCTGGAGAAAAAATTTCCCTGTACGCGGCCTTGGATGAAACGGATGAAGCGGATTTCGTGGCTACAAAAATTCTGGAGATTCTGGATAGAGGGATGGGTACTGCTTTTTTCCATGGTCTGGCCTCGCCCGCCGTCCGTCAAAGTTTCGGACGGCGGGCGAGGGGAACCGAGGACCTGGGAAAAAGCAGTACCCATCCCTCTATCAGTCTTTCGGAAATTGCCATTCTATACCGCACCAATTTCCAATCGCGAGCCCTGGAGGAAGCGATGCTCCGTTACAACATTCCGTATCAGGTGCTGGGAGTGAAATTCTTTGAAAGACGCGAAGTAAAAGACACACTGGCATATCTGCGGGCCGCTCTGAATCCCGACAGTCTCTCGGATATCCGGCGGATAATAAATTTTCCGAGAAGAGGGGTGGGCAAAGTAACTTTGGCCAAAATTTTTGCTGGAGAAAAAAATACTCTGCCGGAAAAAATAAAAGCAAAGATTGCCCTCTTTTACAAACTCTTGGAAGAAATCGCAGAAAAAATTCGTACGGAAAAGCCGAGCGCGGTGATTAAATTCACGGTAAAAAAATCCGGCATAGAGGCGGAGCTTTCGAGTGGCACGGAAGAAGAGGCGGAGCGCCTGGAAAACATCAAAGAGCTGGCCACTCTCGCCCTAAAATACGACCAGATGCCTCCGGGCGAAGGAATGGAAAAATTGTTGGAGGAAGCCGCTTTGGCCAGTGACCAAGATAGCTTGAAAAATAAAGGTGAAACAGAAAACAAGAGCTCGGTAAAATTGATGACTGTGCATGCGGCCAAGGGTTTGGAATTTGAAGACGTATTCATCACCGGACTGGAGCAAGGTCTCTTTCCAAACGAACGAGATGGAGAAGAGTCTTCCGGCTGGCGAAAGGCGGAAGACGCCGAAGAAGAACGCCGGCTTTTCTATGTCGCTCTTACTCGAGCCAAGAAAAAGTTGTATCTTTCCTACGCGAATTACCGCACCATCTTCGGCTCCCGCTCCATAAACGCCCCGTCAGAATTTATCTACGATATTCCGGGAAATCTGATAGAACAGGAAGGAGAGAAAGTAAGAACTATTTACTTGTAATAGTAAAACTCTTTTTAGCATACTTTACTGTATAATATTTTTATGCGGTATGGCGCAAAAAAATCACTGGGGCAGAATTTTTTGAAATCACGGGCGGTTCTGGCGAAAATCGTGGAAGCCGGAGAAATTTCGGCAGAGGACACCATATTAGAGATCGGTCCCGGAAAAGGCGCGCTTACGGAAAAACTGCTGGAATGCGCCGGAAAAGTGGTGGCGGTGGAAAAGGATCCCGACCTATGCGCGTATCTGAAGGAAAAATTCGCCGCAGAAATTTCAACAAGAAAATTGGAATTGGCGCAAGGCGATATCTTGGATTTTGAAATGCCGGACTTGCGAGGTCAAACCTCGCAAGTCCGGCGGGGCAGTAAAGTCGCACCTTTCAGCCGAGGATACAAAATCGTAGCAAATATTCCTTACAACATCACCGGCGCCATTCTGAAAAAATTTCTGACTGCGGAAACTGACGGAGAGAAGGAGAAGAGGCATAGAAAGAAAGGTGGAGCAGAGCTTCCCCTGGGTGGGCAACCGGAGAGAATGGTCTTGCTCGTACAGAAAGAAGTGGCAAAAAGGATCATGGCTCGGGACGGAAAGGAAAGCCTTCTCTCTTTGTCGGTAAAAGCATACGGTTCGCCTAAAATAGTCATAAAGGTGCCAGCCGGAAATTTTTCTCCGGTTCCAAAAGTAGATTCAGCGGCGCTTGTCATAAAAAATATCTCAAAAAAAATTTTTACGGAAAACAATATTGAAGAAAACCGTTTTTGGCAGACAGTGCGGGCCGGTTTTGCTCACAAAAGGAAAAAATTGTCCGGGAATCTGCCGAAATTGCGGGAATTTCCAGGCAACCTCGGCATCCTTTCGAAACTCGGCGATAAAAGGGCAGAGGATCTTTCGCTCTCGGACTGGATTTTACTGGCAAAAGCTGGTATTTGAGTTTCTAT
>JAKALJ010000025.1 GCA_021813175.1 bacterium
CCCTATCATTATATACCTACCATACAAAAATAGGGTACTATTTTCGACTATTTTATAGAAGAATATAAAATAGTCTTGACTTTTTTATATTATCGTATAAAATAGTCAACATGGAGCTAAAACGAAATATATATGAAAGAATCAAATCAGACCTAAGAAAAAAAATGGTCCTTATTGTCGGACCCCGCCAGGTCGGGAAAACGTGGCTTGCCAAAGAGATTCTGAAAGAATACAAGCAGCCGGTGTATCTGAATTACGACAACAGCGAGCATAAGGATATTATTAAAAAAGGGGCGTGGCTTCCTGAGGCCGATCTTGTTGTCTTTGATGAAATTCACAAGATGCCCGAATGGAAAAACTATTTGAAGGGCATTTATGATACCAAGCCGGAGGCCCTTCACATACTGGTCACCGGAAGCGCTCGTATGAATGCCTTTAAGAGCGTCGGCGATTCTTTGGCCGGGAGATTCTACGCGCATCATCTTTTGCCCTTTACGCCGGCGGAAATAAAAGAAACAGAGTTAGGCGATTCTTTTTCCCTGCTCTTAGAAAGAAGCGGCTTTCCGGAGCCGCTTCTTTCTGAAAACGACGAAGAGGCCGATCGCTGGCGGCAATCATACACCGAGAGCCTCCTGGGGCAGGATGTCTTGGAATTCCAGGATATTGATAAGGTCAATATTATCAAGCAAATATATCAATTACTCAAAACGAAAGTTGGCTCTCCTTTATCTTTTAATTCCATCGGCAGAGATTTGGGCGTTTCTCCCATGACAGTGAAAAAATACATTGAGATTTTAGAGGCGCTGTATGTAATATTCATAATAAAGCCGTACACTCATAAAATTTCCCGTTCCATCTTAAAAGAACCAAAAATTTATTTTTTCGATTACGGTGTAATCGCCGATCCCGGCGCGAGATTTGAAAACTTCGTAGCCCTTGCCCTTTTGAAGCATTCGGTCTTAAGGACCGACCGGACCGGCAAAACTCTTTCTCTTGGCTTTTTAAAAACCAAAGAAAAGAAAGAGGTGGACTTCGCCTTGTATGACGGAGAAAACAATTTGCTTGAAATAATTGAAGCTAAAATTTCAGACTCTTCCGTTTCAAAAACCCTGGAATACTTTTCGGAGAAATACAAAATAAAAGGAACCCAGCTGGTGTACAATTTGACCGCGGAACGGGTATCACCGAAAGGAGTATTCATAAGAAACGCGGAGAAGTATCTGAATGAGCTAGAAGAATAAGAGAAAAATATAAGCGGTATTTACCCCTATATTAAAACCTCGCTTGTCTGTCATGAAAGCCCGAAGAGCTTTCATGGCGAGACTCGCTCGTCTTAATAAACGTTTCTGGACTTTTTGGGGATTTTCTGCTACATTCTTAAATGTAGACTTTTAGCAATTATTTTAATCGGTTTATAGGAATACACATATTATGTTGTCAGAAGGGAGAATTTTTAAGCGGATTTCTAAATTTCTTGTTCGTTGGAGCATAAACTAGGGCAAAAATAGACCTCGCAATATAGGGGCGTGTTCTTGTAAGCTGGAATAAGCTTATGAGTGAAACAATAATAATTCTTTCAGGGGTAGGGATACTCCTTTTCGGCTTAGGCGCCGGATACTATATCCGCATGACCGTGGCACTCGGAAAAAAGAAATCCCTGGAGCTGGATATCAAGCAGATGCTGATGACTGCTAAAGAGGAGGCCCAGAAAATCATGGACGAAGCCAAGAAAAAGAGCGACGAAAAACTGGCTGAGTTGCGAGAGGAAGAAAAAAAGAAAGAAGAGGAATTCAAGGAAAGAGAAAAGCGGCTGGCAAAAAAAGACGAATTTTTGGACACGCGCCAGCTGGAAATAGACAAAGAGGCGGAGAATATCAAACAGAAAGTTGAAGAAGTGAAAAAAATCCAAGAACGGGTAGAGGGGATAGAAGAAGAAAAACGTAAAGAGTTGGAGCGAACAGCCAAACTATCTGAAGAAGAAGCAAGGGCAGAGCTCTTGCGAGAGATAGAAAAAAAATACGAAGAAGATTTGATGGTCCGGATGCAGAAATTGGAGAGCGGAAGCGCTGAAAAATTAGAGAACCGAGCCAGAGAAATCATAACCACCTCCATCCAGCGGTTGGCCTCGAGCACCGCAAGCGAACTCATGACTACCACTGTGAACCTGCCGAACAACGAAATCAAAGGGAAAGTAATCGGCAAGGAGGGCAGGAATATCCGCGCTTTTGAACGAGCGGCCGGAGTAGAGCTGATCGTGGATGATACCCCGGGCTCTATCATCATTTCCTCTTTTGACCCAGTGCGCCGACAGGTGGCGCGATTAGCTTTGGAAAACCTTATTCTTGACGGTCGCATCCAGCCAGCCAAGATAGAAGAGCTGGTGGAAAAAGCGCGAGAGGATATAAACAAAATCATCAAGGAAAAAGGCGAACAGGCGGTGTATGAATGCGGCATCTTTAATTTTGATCCGCGCATCGTGGCTATTCTCGGGCGCCTTTACTTCCGCACCAGCTATGGACAGAATGTTTTGCAACATTCTATCGAAATGGCGCATATAGCCGGCATGATTGCGGAAGAACTCGGGGCAGACGTGGCCGTAGCGAAAGCTGGAGCTCTGGTTCATGACATCGGCAAGGCCCTGGATCATGAAGTGCAGGGCACCCATGTGGAGATCGGCATTCGTATCCTGCAGAAATTCGGAGCGGATGAGAAAGTGATCACGGCCATGAAATCGCACCATGAGGATTATCCGTACGAATCTTTGGAAGCGGTGATCGTGCAGACGGCGGATGCCATTTCCGGCGGACGGCCGGGGGCTCGGCGGGATTCGGTGGAGAATTATCTGAAACGTTTGCAAGATTTGGAAGCTATAGCCGGAGGTTTCCCGGGAGTGGAAAAATCCTACGCTCTATCAGCCGGCCGGGAAATACGCATATTTGTCACTCCGGAAAAGGTTTCGGACGCAGAAGCAAAAATTATGGCCCGGGATATCGCCCTAAAAATCGAACAGGAACTGAAATATCCCGGCGAAATAAAGGTAACTTTGATCCGGGAGAACAGGGTCATAGAATACGCAAGGTAAAAAAAGGTAAAAATGCTAAAAAACTTGGGTTTTCCGCGGGAAAAGTTCTCCCGATATTGGGCTTGCGTCAAAAAAAGCTTGATATATACTAATAATACGTAGTACTTTAGCAGGGTCGAAAGATTATTATTATAAATAACACTTAATATAGTATGAATAAACAAGCATTAGCTGAATGGGTGCACGGAAAGCTCGGAGGCACCAAGGTGCAGGCCGAAGAAATCGTGGATGGACTGTTTGATTCCATTGTAGACACCCTGAAGAAAGGCGGAGAAGTCTCGGTAGCCGGCTTTGGCATCTTTTCCGTAAAACAAAGAGCGGCCAGAATGGCCCGCAATCCGAAGACCGGAGAGCAGGTTAAAGTGGCCGCCACTAAAGTTCCGAAATTCCGCCCTGCCAAAGCTCTGAAGGACGCGGTAAAGTAACAAAATTCTTTTCGCGCGAAAAGAATACTATAGCAAGAACGCAAAAATCTCTCCTCCAACCGGCGGGGAGGTTTTTGCGTTTAAAAACCTTGCCTCCTAAATTTATAGTATTTTGGGACGATATTGCAGAGATTCTAAAATGTGTTCCTCTCGAACCTCCGAAGAATTTGCAAGGTCGGCAATGGTGCGCGCCACCTTTATTACCCGATGATAAGACCGGGCAGAGAGCGAAAGCCGTTCGGCGCTCCGGTTCAAAATGTCTTTGGTCTTGCCGGCCAGACGGACCATGGCGGAAATATCTCTGGCTCTCATTTCACTATTCAGCTTTATTCCCAATTTTGCTTCGGTGAATCTTTTCCTCTGCTGTTCTCTGGCAAAAAGCACCCGTTCTCTTATTTTCTCGCTCTTCTCTCCCTTTTTTTCTCCTATCAATTTTTCATAATCTATCCTGCCTACGGAAACCCAAAGGTCTATGCGGTCTATGATCGGTCCGGAAATTTTTCGGCGGTATCTGGCCAAGTCTAGGGGTTTGCAGGTACAAATCTCGTCCTTGGAAAGAGCCTTTCCGCAAGGACAAGGATTCATAGCCGCCACCAGAATGAAATTGGATGGAAAGACTGCTGTTTTTCTGGTCCTGGTAATGGATATGAAATTATCTTCAAGCGGCTGGCGCAGCGCATCAATGGAACGTCTCTCAAACTCCGGAAATTCGTCCAGAAAAAGCACCCCGCGATGGGCCAAGGTGGCTTCGCCGGGCTTCGGGTATGCTCCTCCGCCCACTATGGCGGCGTATGAAGCGGTATGGTGTGGGGCTCGGAAAGGCGGTGAAAAAACCAGCTTGCCGGAACCTACCCCGGCGACGGACTGGATACCGGCCACTTCCAGCGCTTCTTCCTCTGAAAGATCCGGCAGGATGCCGGCAAAAGCCCGGGCCAGCATGGTTTTACCCGTGCCGGGCGGGCCGTACATGGCGATGTTGTGTCCGCCGGCCGCCGCTATCTCTAATCCCCGCTTGGCGCTTTCCTGCCCCCGGATTTCTGAAAAATCCTCCGCGCTGCGCTCGGCGGCCGGCGGACACATAGTTTGGGAACGCGCAGAAATTCTTTTTGTCCCGGATAAGTGTTCTAGGGTTTGTGACAAACTTTTCATCCCGAATATCTTTAGACCCGAAAGGAGCGCCGCCTCTTCGGCATTTTCCTTAGGTAGATAGATTTCCGAAAAGCCGCGGCGTTTTGCCTCTTCGGCAAGAGGCAAAACGCCGCGTACCGGTCGTAGGGCGCCATCCAATCCAAGCTCTCCCAAAAATATTTTCCCTTCCGGATCAAAATTTACCGCCTCGGAAGCGAGCAGATAAGAAAGAGCGATGGGCAGATCAAAAGAAGGCCCCTCTTTGCGAAGATCCGCCGGAGAAAGAGAGATAGTTATTTTCTGATTTTTAGATTTTGGAGAACCAAAACCGGAATTCTTCACCGCGGAGCTCACTCGGTCTTTAGCTTCATCCACAGCTTTGTCCGGCAGGCCCACAACCGAGAAAGCGTGCAGTCCGCGGGAAAGATCCGTTTCCACGGAAACGATGGTGCCGGAAAGAAGATTTATCTGGGCTGAATATATTTTGGCAAAACTCATAATAAAAAAGGCGAATGACTCTTAATCATTCGCTCTAGGCGATAGGTAAACCGTGGAGCGGCAGGCGGAGGCTCC
>JAKALJ010000026.1 GCA_021813175.1 bacterium
TGAAGTCTTGTTTGCAATTCTGGCATTGTCTTGTTTTGCTTTCCGCCATTTGCTTATTCGAGCATTTTTCTCAGAACTTCTTCGGGTACTTCTTTTACCTTCGGCTTTGGAACAGAATTTATCAGGTCTTTCAACTTATTCATATCCTCCGCGCTAGCCGCCCGATCTTCCTTTTTAGGTATTTCTTTTTCGGTGGCTTGACCATCTTTCGGTTTCAATGCCTCCAGAGAAACCGGTTCTGGTTCGGGGGTTTTCGGCGCCTCCGGCTCTCCTACCGCTTCTGCCTTCGGAATGGACGAAATATTTTCCGAAAGAGTCTTGTTCAAGATGTCCCGCAGAGCGGAATTATCTCTCTCCTTGGGCGGCTTGGGGGGCTTTTCCGTTATATTTTTTTTGAATACTTTTTTTATATTGGAGAAAATTTTCGGCTTACTTGCCCTAACCTGTCCGCCAGCCGATGATCCATCGGACGGCCCGCCGGACGGCGGATTCTCTTCTTTGAATTCTATGCCCAGATCCGCCAACGGCTTAAAAAATCTGGTCTGATTTTTGTGCATTTCTTCCAGGCCTCCCCGAAGCGGCTTTAATTCCCCCGCTTTGATCTTGGCGATACAATCTCGGCAGTAGATGGGCCGTCCGGGTTCCGGCTTGAATGGAACTTTGGTTGAATTTCCGCAAATAGAACAAACAGCGTCAAATTTTTCTGCGCCGCCGCCTCCGCCATTGTTGGAAGAATCTTGAGAACTGTCGTCTCCCAAGGACATTCCGCTCCAATCGTTTATTTCTTTTTCCACCACTTTCCGCGGCCGGCAATACAGCTCGCGGGATATTTTGATCACTTCTTCTTCCGCTTCCTTGTTTCCCGATCGGACCATAGGCGGCAGAGTTTTGGCGGAAAACGGCCGGGAGGTGACTCCATCTATCATTAATTTTATGTAAATCTTGTAGTTCGGCAGGTTCACGATGTCTTCCGGCGTGAATTCCGGCTCAAATTCTTTTTCCAAGAATTCCGCGTCATCCGCCCCCACCCGGAAGACGATCATGGTGCCGATGTTGCCGAAAATGGCGTCCCGCACCGAAGAGCTATCTTTGGTTACCAGTTGAGCGGTGTACTGATGGGCCACAGTCAGGTTCAAGCGGTATTTGCGGGCCTCGGAAAGAATGCCGGCGAAGGCATCCGTCACGAAGTTTTGAAATTCATCAACATATAAATAAAAATCCTTGCGTTCTTCCTCCGGAATGCGCACTCGCTCCATGGCGGCCAGTTGAATCTTGGTGATAATCATGCCGCCGAGCAGAGCGGAGTTGTCTTCCCCGATCCGGCCTTTTGAAACATTCACCAGAAAAATTTTTCCTTCGTTCATTAAATTGAAGATGTCAATGGTGCTCTTAGACTGTCCCACAATGTTGCGGATGATAGAAGTGGAGAGAAACTGTCCCACTTTGTTTTGGATCGGAGCAATAGCTTCGTTCCGGAATTTATCCTGCCATTCCTCATATTCATGCACCCAAAAAGCTTTGATTACCGGATCTTTTAGGTTACTGATAATTTTTTGCCGATAATCTTTGTCCACCAGCATGCGCGGAATGCCGAGCATGGTGGTGCCTGGAGTGTCAAGTAGAGCTAAGATGGCATTATTCAAGATATATTCCATCCGGGCGCTCCAGGCGTTCGCCCAAATTTTAGTAAAAATACCCATAAGCCCGGAGGCTACCAGATGCTTGTATTTCGGATCGGGTAGTTCCAACACATTGAAGCCGATATGATATTCAGTGTCCGCGGGATTAAAATACACCACATCTTTCAAGCGATGCTGAGGAATAGCTGAAAGCACTGCTTCAACATTTTCTCCGTGCGGATCCACTAGGCACACCCCGTCCCCGTTTTTGATGTTCTGGATGATCATGTTGAACATCAGCACGGATTTACCGGTGCCGGATTTACCGAGCAGATAAATATGCTGGCGGCGATCTGCGCGCTTGATGCCAAAAAGCTGGTTTTTGTCCCGGAAGGTGGTCAGACCGATATAGGTAATATCTTTGTTATAGGGCAAATCCAAAGTATCCATAATAAAAATTATACATTACCGTTAAAGTTTTATCAAACAGACATATAGCATATGAAGAAAAAGGACATACTTTTCCGGGGTCGCTGTCTCTCGGCCCCTCGGCCTGTGAGACACCCCGTTAAAGTACGCCTTTCTTCTTTATAATGATATTAAAAATTTACTGTTTCGGCTGATTGCCTTCTTCGCCGGCCGAAGGATTATCTTTGTTTCCTTCCTTGAATTCCGCATCGCGAACTTCCGGGCCTTGCTCTTCAGGAGTTTTGCCAGGATTGGCGCCTCCACCAGCTGTCGGATTACCAGCTTGATTCATAGCCTGACCTATCTTTTGCATCTCGGTGGAAAGCTCTTCAGTTGCTTTCTTTATCGTTTCTAGATCCGTGCCGTCTTTTGCCGTCCGGAGGGCGGAAATTTTCTCATTCACGCTTTTTTTCACCTCCTCGGGAATCTTTGTTTCATTATCCTTGATCGCTTTTTCAGCGGTGTAAATCATCATTTCGGCTGTATTTTTCGCTTCAGCGCTTTCCTTTTTCTTTTTGTCTTCCTCGGCATGCATCTCGGCATCCGCCTGCATTTTTTTAATATCTTCGTCCTTTAGGCCGGAACTCGCTTCTATGCGAATAGACTGCTCTTTACCGGAAGCCTTATCTTTTGCCTTTACGTTCAAGATACCATTGGCATCAATATCAAAGGTCACTTCCACTTGCGGAATACCGCGGGGAGCGGGCGGAATGCCGTCCAGGATGAATCGGCCAAGAGACTTGTTGTCGCTCGCCATTGGGCGTTCTCCTTGCACAATATGAATTTCCACCGAAGTCTGGTTGTCCGCCGCGGTGGAAAATATCTGAGATTTGGAAGCCGGTATAGTAGTATTACGTTCCACCAATTTTGTGGCAACGCCCCCAAGAGTTTCAATGCCGAGAGAGAGCGGAATCACGTCCAAGAGTAATACGTCCCGCACATCTCCCTGCAGAACCCCCGCCTGCACCGCGGCGCCGAGAGCCACCACTTCGTCTGGATTGATGGAAAGATTCGGTTGTTTTCCGAAAAGATTTTTTACCGCTTCCACGATAGCCGGCATACGGGTCTGGCCTCCGACCATTATAATCTCATTTATTTCGTTCATCTTAAAAGGAGAAGCCTCGAGGGCCCGCTTGGTGATTTCAATGGAACGGTCAATCAAGTCCTTGGAGAGAGACTCCAAAGTGGCTCGACTCATCTTCAGGAGCAGATGTTTCGGTCCGGACGCATCGGAGGTGATAAACGGAATATTTATTTCCGCTTCAAGAGTGGTGGAAAGTTCATGTTTAGCTTTTTCCGCCGCTTCGCGCAAGCGTTGATTGGCCAGAGGGTCTTTTGTCACATCAATACCCGATTCCTTCTTAAACTCGTCCGCGATCCATTTAACCATCCGTCGATCAATATCGCCTCCGCCCATATGACTGTCGCCGTCGGTGGATTTAACTTCAATCACATCATCCCCAATTTCCAAAATAGACACATCAAAGGTTCCGCCTCCGAAATCGTACACCACAATCTTTTCATTTTTCTTCTTGTTGAACCCATAAGCAAGGGCCGCTGCGGTTGGTTCATTGATAATACGTTTTACATCTAATCCCGCTATCTGTCCCGCATCTTTAGTGGCTTTTCGCTGAGAGTCGTTGAAATATGCCGGCACGGTGATCACTGCCTCGGTAATTTTCTCTCCGAGTTTCGCCTCCACGTCAGCTTTTATTTTCTGCAGAATCATGGCAGAAATTTCCTCTGGACGATAGAATTTATTGCCCATCTTTACTTGTACTCCGCCGTCCGCGCCGGCTTGGATTTTAAACGACGCCATCTTCAGATCGTTCTGCACCCCGGGATCATCAAAGCGATGCCCCATATAACGCTTAATTTCAGAGACAGTATTTTCCGGGTTAGTCACCGCTTGGCGTTTGGCTAAAAGGCCCACTAGCCGGTCTCCATTTTTCGCCTGGGCTACTACCGAGGGGGTAGTTCTGTTCCCTTCCACATTCTCAATTATTTTGGGCGACCCTCCTTCAATTACGGCTACCGCGGAATTTGTGGTACCCAAATCAATTCCTATTATTTTACTCATATTTTATAAGGTTATAATTTCCGCTAACTAGCGGACTACTAATTTTTTGCGACCGCAAAATACTTGTATAATCCTATAATAATGCTATACTTCTCACATGTCAAGCGAAACGGGCAAAAAACTTGATTATTCGAAGAGAATATTAAGGATCTTGGGTGAAAAAAGGGCCGTTTCTTTGCCCGAAATAAAGGAAAAAATAGGGCCGTCGTACGCCTTAAACAGGTCAATCAAAGGACTAAAAGATTCCGGTCTGATTCAGCAAATTTCTAATTTTGCCCGACTGACTAAAGAGGGAAAAAGGAAATTGCATAGCATGCAACTTGATAATCCTTGTTTACCGGCCAATGTTTCCTGGGATGGATACTGGAGAGTAATTCTTTTGGATCTGCCGGAGGAGCGCAAAAGCGAACGTGAATCCCTGCGTTATCTTCTGAAGAAAGCCGGCTTCGTGTGCTTGAAAAATTCCGCCTGGATCTCTCCCCACCCGCTGGAACATCTCTTCATAAACATAAAAAAAGACCTCGGGCTCTCGCACGAGATGATGATCATGGTCACCCCATTCGTAGATGACGAAACCAAAGACTTTCTGTTCAAATCTTTCGGAAAGTAGTCAATATACTTCTTTCTGGTAGCACGATTCGCAATACACAATCTCCGGCCTCTCCGGCGC
>JAKALJ010000009.1:0-4028 GCA_021813175.1 bacterium
GTTAAATTTTTTCTACAATAAGTTTAAAAGAGGATTTCTTACCTTTTGCCTGCACCGGAATTTCAAACTCCCCTATCTCCTTGATTGGTTTTTCAAGCGCAATAAATTCTTGGTTAATTGCGGCCTTATGTTCACTCTGCAACGCATCGGCGATTTCCTTTTTGTGAATGCCGGAAAATAAATGGCCTTTTTCGTCCGCTTTGACCTTAAGCACAAGAACAATATTTTCTATCTCCTTAAGATTTTTTATGAGTAGAACTTCCTTTATTTCCTTTTCTATTTGTATTTCTTTTTTTTGTCTCTCAAGGACAAACAAAGCGCTCGGACTAGCCGCTTCGGCTAAACCTTTCGGGAAGAGAAAGTTTATGGCGTATCCGTCGTTTACCTCTTTCACTTCATATCTGTTCCCTACTCTTGGCACATCCTTTAAAAAAATTACTTTCATTTTTTACTGAAAACCGGCAGGACTTCCGTCTGCCAATTAGACAAGACTTCCACCGCTTTATCCATCTGAGGATCCTGTTTCAATGACGCGTCTCCGGCGGTAAAAGGCACAACGAAGTCCGGAGTCAGACCCTTCTGAGAAATGGATATTCCGTCCGGAGTAAGCCACTTTGCCACTGTAACCTTCAAAATTGTGTCAGGGGTGACTTTTTCCACTTCTTGCACCGAACCTTTTCCAAAACTTTGCTCCCCTATCAATACTGCCTTACTGTAATCTCGCAAGGCGCCGGAAAGGATTTCAGAAGCCGAAGCGGAACCGCCATTAATAAGGATGGCCATTTTCAAATTATTGTTAAAAACATCATAGCCGCGACTGCGGTATATTGTTTTCCCTTTATTCCCTCCGTAATCCTCAATTACCACCGGACGGCCGGCAGGAAGAAACCAGCTTGCCATATCCACCGCGGCGTCCAGGTATCCTCCGGGATTGCCTCGCAGGTCTAAAATAAGTTTATCGGAGTGAGAATTAGCAAATTTTTGCAGTGCGTCTCTAAAAAGAGCGGCAGAATTGGCGGAAAAACTATAAAGACGGATGATAAAAGTCCCGTCTTGGCCTTGCTCACTATCCAATACAGGGGCGTTTATCACGTCTCGGACTATCTTGAAATCCTTTGGGTCCTTAAACCCGTTGCGGAAGATGGAAAGAGTAACGGTCGTGCCTTGGGGCCCCCGAATCAACTTTATTGCCTCGTCTATGTTCATATTGGATGTATCCTTTCCGTCAATTTTCAGCACCTTGTCCCCGGGTTTTATGCCCGCGTAATAGGCAGGGGTATTTTTAAGTGGAGCAATGACCGTGAGCATCTTCTCTTTGATGCCCACCTCCATGCCTACTCCGGTGAAATTGCCGGCAATATCGGCTTCAAACAATTTTGCCTCCTCCGGGGTAAAAAATTCAGTATATGGGTCTCCCAGTGAATGAACCAATCCAGAGATAGCTCCATATACTTTTTTCTGAACACTTTCGTTTTTAGCGTCAGGGTTTTTTTCATTCAAGATATTCCAGGCTTTCCAAAAAGGCGAAAAATCCGCCTGGACACTGCCAGGGTTTTCCTTATTGCCCAGGCCGATTACTTTTTCAATTTCCGGCCGATTGCTTGTCCCTATATATACTCCGAAAATAAAAATAAGCAGAGCTGTCAGGACGGAAAAAAAAATATATTTCGTTTTTTTAGAAAAATGCCAATACATTGTATATTTGCATTATTAAGGATTTTAATTTCCGCCCTCCTTATTCTCCGGACCCTCATTTTCAGAATAACTTGCTTCGGCAGGATAATTCTTTGGATTTTCAGAAGAGTAGCCGTCTCTTTCCCTTATTTTTCTTCGAAGAGAATAGCCGAAATATATCAAGGCTATTCCGGTGAAAACAAACAAGATGTTTTTCAGGTCGTATGGAAAACCTAAAAATGGCAGTAATATAATCCATATTCCTATAAGCAAAATGGCGCTTCTCTTGCTCATCCTATGAGTATAGCAGTAAACAGTTTTATTAACAAATTCTTTCCGCGGTTCTTTTGAACTCGCTTCTTCGCATTTCTAATTTTTGAAGTAGCCGGGTGTATTAAGATTCATCCAATCAAACAAGTTTCGGGCTATGGAGACGGCGCTGACCCATCCGGAAGAAGGTCCTCCTTCCACCAAAAGGGTAAAAGCATATTTAGGGTTATTGTACGGAAAGAAGCCGATGACCCAGGAATTTACCTTGCTGTTGTCCGCGCCCACCTGAGCAGTCCCGGTTTTTGAGGCAATTTCCACATAGGGGACATTTAATTCCGCGGAAGTGCCGAAAAGGACGCTGTCCCGCATACCTTCGCGAACTATATCGTAATATGATTTATTTATTTCTTCTCCGATAGTTCGAGCTTTGGCTTCCATACTCTTATCGCCCAGCAAAAAATGCGGCTGGGGTAAAATGCCATAATTGGCTATGGCTGATACCGCCCGCGCCATTTCTATGGGAGTGACTTGAAAACCATATTGACCAATGGCCGTATGGTAGGTATCTCCCACCCTCCAAGGGTCTCCCGGAAAATTTTTTTCCTTCCAAGCGGGACTCGGGATTATGCCAGTGTTTTCGTTCGGCAGGTCCACTCCGGTGGCCTGGCCGATTCCGAACAAGCGCGCATATTTGTCCAACCTATCTATGCCCAAACCGGGCTGGTCCTTATATCCGCCTCCGACTTCATAAAAATACACGTCACTTGACACAGCCAGAGCCTCCCGCATATCTACCCACCCCTGCGGGCGCCAATCTTTGAAAACAGTCGGTTTGTCCGGAAAATACGGATTAGGGATGGAAATGGAACCCGTGGACAATATTTTTTTAAGCGGGTCAATTATCCCCTCCTTTAGGACCCCGATGGCGAAAAACGGCTTTACGATGGAACCCGGAGAATATAACCCGGCCATAGTTCGATCCATAAAAAAATTCCGCTTGTCCGTGAGATATTTTCCAATTTCATTTTTATCTTTTCCCAAAGAAAGAATCTTGGAATCGTATTCCGGAAAACTGGTCGAGGCGATAAGTTCTCCATTCTTCACGTCCATTATGATCCCGGCCGCTCCGGCGAAAGAGTTTCCTTTGGCTGATTCACTAAAGAGACGATAAAGCTCTTTTTGTATTTTTGAATCTATAGTAGTAATCAAATCTTTTCCGTTTACCGGAAGATTGATTACGTTTTCCGAACGAGTTTTCCCCCGAGCGTCGGTTTCCACCAGTTTCGCCCCATTCTGGCCGCTTAACAGATCATTATATACTTTCTCCAATCCGGCTTTACCCACAAAGGTTTTTTGCCAATATCTTCCATTCTCATCCCGGGCGGGATAGCTCACGTATCCGAGGAGATGGGAAAGTCCGGGAGATGAATATTGCCTGACTGTATTCCCGTCCTCTTCTTGATTCCAGGCGAGCTCCAATCCATTTCGATCATAGATTATGCCTCGGTCGGCGAAAATCAGCTGTTTTTCAAGAGTATTATCCGCGCTCTTCTCCGCATAGGCTTTACCTTGAATGATTTGAAGGTACCCCAGGCGAGAGACAAATGCGGACAACCCGAACAAGAAAAAGACCCCAAGAAAAATCACCGTTCTCTTGGAAATGGGCTTTTCAATCCGCCCTTCAAACTGCTGGCGGTCAAAATTCTCCAAATTTTGGGAATCCAGAAAAATTTCGTCCGGGTCCACAAATAGATTTTTATCGCCGATATTGTTATTTTTTCGCAGTTTTATTATCATTTTGGTTTTTTCGAATATAGGCGGATCTTTTTCTTGGCAAATTCTATGGCCACGAGAAGAATAATAGAGGTGGCCACTGACACTATTGCCATCTTAAAATATCTTTCTTCCGGAACAGCGTAAAGCAAGTCGGAAATTAGAAACAAAAATGGGGCTTCAAAAAAAAGCGGAAAATAAAACATTGCCGCCGCGGCTAGGAGCAAAGATACCCACAAAGGAAAGAAAAGCACTGAAATAAATAGCACTACTCCAGCCAAAACCCGCTTTATCATACTGCTATTTTACAC
>JAKALJ010000009.1:4128-12775 GCA_021813175.1 bacterium
TTAATTATGCATAAATATGTGCTTTTGTCTATTAAATATAGGCTGAGTTCAGCAAATAATTGCAACACCTGTTATGTAATAAATTAAAAATCTACCTATTTAAGAACCTCTGCAGTTTGTGAATTGAACTGCCTTTTTTGTAAATGCTCGGACCTGCCGATTTTTCCCATGATTTTTGAATGTCATCCACTATGCGCCAGCTCTCCAGAATTTCTGCGCCAGAAGCGAACAAGGAGTGGTCGGAATTTAGGGCGCTCCAAAGCACCTGTTCGTATGCGTCCGGCAGGTCGGGATAATATTCCATGAAATTAAATTGCAGATGATGTACGAGAATCTCTCGTTCATAACCCGGACGTTTGGTGAAAACACCGAATTCAATGCCGGGATCGGGCTGAAGGCGCAGAACCAACTCGTTTGCTTCTTGTTCCTTTGTTTTTTTGTATCGGATTCGGATCTCGGTGAGCCGCTTGTCAAGCGCTTTGCCGGTAGAGACGGTTATAGGCACCCCACTCCATTTCGGGTCCGAGGATTCTAGTCTAAAAGATACGAATGTTTCTACCGCGCTTTTGGGATTGCCGGATTCGCGCCGATATCCTGCATATTGTCCGCGAACAACGCACAGATTGCCTCGCTTATCGCGCGCTACCCTCAGTTTCCTTAGGGCCAGAAGGCGCAGGTCTGGAATGTTCTTCCATTCATATTGGTCGGGCAAATCCATTAAAACTAGAGCCGCCAGCTGGAGCAAATGGCCTTGCGCGTAATCTCGCAGAGCTCCTGTCTGCTCATAAAAATGGGCCCGATCTTTAATACCAATTTTCTCACTGCCAAGAATGTTTATACTTTCAATAAAATCACTATTCCATGTTTTCTTAAACAAAGAGTTTCCGTTCCGAAACACAACAATGTTTTGCGCCATTTCCTTGGCTAGATAATGGTCTATGCGATATATCTGGCTCTCCTTAAAATATTTCGCAATATCTCGCGTCAGCCCTTTTGCGCTAGGAAGATCGCTGCCAAAGGGTTTTTCGAGCAGAAGTTTTGTTCTGCCTCCTTTAGCTAATCCTGATTTTCCCAGAAACTTTACTATTGATTTTACGGCTGGAGCGGGAACGGAAAGGTAAAAAAGGCGCTGGGCCTTGGCAGGAAAATTTTTCTCTATTCCATTTAGATATCTCTTCAGTTTTAAATAATCTTCAAGATTTTCAGTATCCATCCGATAAAATAATTTGTCGGATTGCCGGGTGATTCCCACTACCTTGAATTTTCTCGGCAACTCGTTCACTCGAGCGATAGCGTTAATGGCGGGCAGAAGATACCGCCTGGCTAGGTCACCAGTAATGCCGAAAATCAGGAGGATAGTCGGTAGATTATTTTCTATCATGCCGTGCTTCTAAATCAGTAAAAATTGTCAGTTTACGCGCTTTCTTTAGGGCTTGGGCGGGCATTTTTGCCACAGAAATCTCCTCTTCTAATTTCCGCAGAGGTCTCCGTTTTTTTTCTCCTTGAGCGAATACTATCGCTTCGTCCAACATACCGATGGCTTTTGCCGTCATGGTAATTCTATTGAATTTTTCCGTATAGTAGCCGAAAGCCAATCGCGGAAAAGAAACCGCGGGGCTTTCGGGAAGAATTCCGGCAGTGTGTCCGTCCTCCCCCACACCAAAGATACCGACTTTCCAATCTGCCCATTCAAATTTTTCTTCAAGGAATTTCCTGAATTTTTCGACCGTAGCTTCCATATTTTTGTCCGTCAAAATAAAAAAAATTTTTGCTTCGGGTAAAGCAAAGCCTCGAGAGAGAAGCTTTGCCCAGTTTGAATCAGCGTGTCCTTTGGGCCCAAAGCGTTCGTCCGTGAGAGTTACCGCCAGATTTCGGTGAGGATGTCTTGCGATTATTTTAGAAGCGACCACGGCCGCCGGGATAGAAGAACCGCCAGCCACAAGCCACAACACTTTTTTCTTTTTTTCAAGTTTGGCAAGGATGCTTTGGGCTAAATATTTTCCGGCTTCTTTCCAGTCGTCCCTTTTTACGGTTTTTAGACCTAGAATGGCCATCAGGCCATTATACTATCTTTTTAGCGCCTCGGCGCTCCTTAGGCTTTTTCTCCTGTGGAAATAGCTGTACAGGAAAAAGATGGCCGCCATAACCAAGGCCCCGACTAAGGCATTAGCCATATCCTTCGGAGTGTCAAAAATGTCTCCTTGGGAGGCGTAAAAAGAAGCCGCCAGGGTCGGATTCACCGAAACCGCCGCCAACCATTCAAAAATTTCATAAAGAACGGATAAAGTGGCAATGGTCTGGAAAGGCAGAAAATACTGGCTCCAAAAATTATTTTTTCCACTGATTTGAGAAATAATATCCTGAGCAGGCAAAAATCCGAGGAAGCCGAACATAAAATGGGTCAACCGGTCATACATGTTCCGAGTAGTGCCAAGCCAACCTCCCAAAGTTTTGCCGAAGGACACTCCGGCTACGCCATAGTGCGAAGCAATCAACGGAAATATCAAATAAAGAACTATCAGGGTGTAAGATAAATTGGAAAATTTAAGATACCGGTTGAAAATAATAAAAATCAAAACCGCGGCCAGGATGGGGCTGTTCTCCAGCATCCAGTCCGCTCTGCCGGCCGGCGGATTGATGCCCGACCAGACGAAAACTGCCATCAGTAATAATAATAAAAATATTTTGTATTTATCCGTTTGAATCGCCATTATTGCCAATTTTTCATCTCTCTGGCCGTCCAGATGGGAGAAATTTTGTTCTTAATAAGACCCAGAAACTGTTCTCGGGAAGAATTTTTGGAAGTCTTTATTTTCTGCTGATATGAAGCCAGGTCAACCTTGCTGAAATTCTCGGCCTTCTGCTGTATCACTTTTTGCCAGACTTCAGCGTCCTCCAGCGTCAGATCCTCGGGATTTATGCTAAGAAGCTCAAACATGCCATCCAGCCGGCCTTCTTCCCTTTCTGTCTTCAAACGCCCGATTTCCTCTCTGAATTTTTGCAGAGAGAGGCCCTCCTTCGCCTTGAATATGTGGTCTCCTTCTTTCATTTGACAACAGGACTAGTATAGCATAAAGATTAATTCATCCGCTTGCATTCTACATATCCTGTATAGGATAACTTATCATAATATGGCTGCGGGACCTGGACTCGAACCAGGATACCAGCCTCCAAAGGGCCGTGTCCTACCATTAGACGATCCCGCAATACTGCTTCAGAGTATCATTTCCATACTGAAGATTCAACACGCGGAAATCAAGGCTATTCCTCCTCTCCGCCTAAAATTCTGATCAAGGCAAGTTCAAGCGGAAGTTCTTGGATAAAAGCCCGGTCTATGTTCTGATATGCTTCCAAGAGATAAGCCAGCGCCGGAGAGCGCAACATACCTTTTTTGTCCTCTGAAACTTTGTTTTTTAAGAATTCCAAGTCTCCCTGAGAGAGATCTCCAGCCAGTTCTTTTTCCAGTTTTGGAGCGTATTTCAGGATTATTGCCATGCGGAATTTTTGAATTGCCAGCTTGGTAAAAAGTTTCATATCCAGACCTTCTTTTGCCGCTTTTTCTACGGCGGACAGGCCGGAAACCAAATCATTTTCGGCTACGGAAGAAATGACTGCGTTTACCAGCTCGGTTTTCGGAGCGCCGGTTATTTTTTCCAGCTCTTCCCTTTTGACTTTTCTGGATTTAGAAAAGTTCAGCACTTTTTGCAAAATACCCAGCGCGTCTCGGAAGGAGCCGTCTCCGAGAATAGCCAAAAGTTCCGCGGAGCCGGCATCCAGCTCATACCCCTCTTTTTCTGCTATGGCGAGAATGGTATTTTTAAGGATTGCCTCGGTCGGCTTTTTGAAATGAAAAACCTGACAGCGGGAAACGATAGTATCTGGAACTTTATGGAATTCAGTAGTAGCCAGAATGAAAAGTGCATGCGCCGGCGGCTCCTCCAGGGTTTTCAAAAGCGCCCCCCAGGCGTCCTTGGAGAGCATATGCACTTCGTCAATAATGTACACTTTATACCTTGATTCAAGAGGAAGAACCCGTACCCCATCCCGAAGTTCCCGGATGTCTTCTATTCCTCTATTGGACGCCGCGTCTATCTCGTAGGTGTCGTTCTCCGAAACCCCGAGCTCCTTAGCGAAGATTCTTGCAATAGTGGTCTTGCCTAATCCCCTCCCTCCCACGAAAAGATAGGCATGAGAAACCTTCCCTTCCTTGATAGAACTTTCTAAAACGTCCGTGATATGGTTCTGAGCCTCAACTTCACTCCATTTTTTAGGCCGATATTTGCGGTAAAGAGCAAGGGAAGAGTGATTCTCGTTTCCATTTCCGGCATTGTCGTTTTCGGTTTTTGACATGTTGAAATTATAGCCCCGAAATGCCGTTTGAGGCAAATTCATTTATAATTTTTTGCACTTCTTTGGCGTTCCGGGTTTCCATTAGTTTCTGGCGCAGTTCTTTAGCCCCGGCAAAGCCGTTTAGGTATGCCTTAAAATGCTTTTTCATCACGGCGAAACTTTCATGACCCCCGAGCAGTTTTTCGAAAAGTTTGGCGTGCTCAATCAATACTTTCAGTTTTTTTCCTGCCGTGGGAGTTTTTTCAGCGAAGAGCCAGGGATTGCCGAAAATAGCCCGGCCGAGCATTATACCGTCACAGCCTGTTTCTATCGCTTTTTGCCGGGCATCTTTCAAGTCTTGCACATCGCCATTTCCGATAATAATGGTGCCGGGTCTAATCTCATCGCGCACAGAAACAATTTCTTTCATTAGTTCCCAATGGGCGGAAACTTTAGACATTTCCCGACGGGTGCGCAGATGTATGGACAAGGCCGCGATATCTTGAGACAGCAGGAATTTTATCCAAGCCAGGTCCAACTTCCCGTATCCTAGACGGGTTTTCACCGATATTGGAATTTCCTCCTTGCCTGAAAGTCGGGCAAAATCTTTTACTCCGAGTTTTGCCGCCAGAATCACTTCTTTGGACTTTTCAGGAGTCTTTATCAGCCCACAGCCGGCGCCTTGCTTTTCAACCGCCCGGTCCGGGCACCCCATATTGATATCCACTCCGTCAAAGCCCAGGCGGGCGCATAGTTTGGCCGCCGAACGGATGTTCTCCGGATTGCTTCCGAAGATCTGGGCCACAATCGGATGTTGGCTTTTTTCATATTTTAGGTGAATCAGCAGTTTTTTTCGCGCTTCTCTATGAGCCAAGCCGTCGGCGGAAACGAAGCTGGTATAAAAAACATCCGGCTTGCCGTATTTGCTTATTATTTTACGAAAAGCGCAATCGGTCACGTCCGCCATCGGCGCCAATGCAAAAAAGGGCTTATTTAATTTCTGCCAAAAGTTCCGCATAAGTCATAGAATAGCACATCATATAGTAGGCTGGAAAAATCAGCAATGCTCGGTGAATCATTGCGCAGGAGCTTAGAAAATTAAGCTGAAAACATGATTAAGATCATGTTTTCAGCCCTAATTTTCTTCGAGCGACGAGCATAGCGGCGCGCCAGCAGGCGCGAACGCGCGATGAGCAGAGTATTGCTGGTTTTTCCAGCCTAGAAAATTATTATCTAAACCTGTAATACACCCGGTTTCCGTAGCGCAGGTCTATGTATTCCAGGGAAGAATACTTTTTTTGAAAATCCGAACGCAGTGGTTCAGTGGAAAGAGCCGTATGTAAATTTTCGGCAAGGATATTAAAGTCTCCATTTGCATTAAAAATTACCGCTGGCGGCAAAGGTGAGGAATTCGACGAAGATAAGAAAAATTCCATATTGCCCGCATCCATTCCTTGCAAAGCAAAAGGTCTTAAACCGATTTCTTCAAGAGTTTTCTTAAATAAAATTATCTTGTTAAAGATTCCGGACAAATACTCCATGCCGGCCGGATTGCTTTCCTCTCCGGCTAATTTTCCATAAAATTTGAAATAGACATTGCCCGAGAAAAAGGGAGCCTCCTCAAAAATATAACCCGTGTCGTCTAAAAAATAGCACGGTTCCTTGGCGCTCCTCTTATACTCTTCCCCGCACCACAAATAAGACGCCTTGCGGGGGGTGAGAGACACCAAAAGAGCCCTGTCTTTGGAAATCCGGAGGGAAATATCCTTGAACATTTTGAATTCTCCCGAGAGTTTTTTCAGTATGCTCCGAGACGGATAAAGCAGAAAATTTTTCTTGGGGAAAAAGAAAAGGTAATTGCCGGAGATTTCCTTTTCTACTGATTGCTTTATCTTTTCTGTCTCCGCTCCGGCCGCCTCTGAAACCTTCACTGTTTGAATGTTTAGTTTCTGCCAACCGAATAAAAAAACCGTGCCGGTAAAAATTCCAGCCGAGAGCAAAAAAGAAAATAAAATTTTCTGACCAAGGATTTTCCTTTTCTTTTTTTTGATTTGCCTGATGCCCGGTGAATTGCGAAAGTCCCGCCTTTTCATTTTTAACCTAAATTTTCCGGCTTTTCGATATATTCCTTTCCTCCCATAAACCTGCGGAGAACCTGCGGAATACGCACTCGGCCGTCCTCCTCTTGATAATTTTCAAGAATAGCCGCCGGCAGGCGCGAAGTGGCTACCGCGGTGTTGTTCAGGGAATGGGCATATTTGTTTTTGCCATCCGCGTCCTTGTACCGGATATTCAACCGACGAGTTTGAAAATCGTGAAAGTAGGAAGAAGAGTGAGTCTCCCGGTATTTTCCTTCAGAGGGCATCCAGGCCTCTATATCATATTTTTTCACTTGGCCGAGACCCAAGTCTCCCCCGCAATTTGCCACCACCCGATAAGGAATACCGAGTTCTTGCATTAGATGCTCTACATGAGCGGTGATTTCTTCATGCAGCTTGACCGAAAGCTCATGACTTGCTTCGCACAATATAACTTGCTCCAGCTTAAAAAATTCATGCACTCGGATAATGCCTCTTATATCTTTGCCATGCGCTCCCGCTTCCCGCCGAAAACACGGAGAAAAAGCAATAAACTTTTTGGGCAATTGGTCCTTGGTCAAGATTTCTCCGGAGTAATAGGACATCATGGCAACCTCAGCAGTGCCCGCGAGATACTCCCCGTCTTGAGTCCTATACAAATCCGCCTCGCCTTGAGGTAAATAACCAGTGCCCAAGAGAGCTTCCTTGCGCAAAAGAGAAGGCACGATCATGGGGATATATCCTTCTTTAAGAAAATAGTCCAGAAAATATTGCCATAGAGCGAAGAAAAGCAGGACCCCGTCATTTTTCATAAAATATCCGCGAAAGCCGGATACTTTTGCTCCCCTTTCCAAATCGCCGATATCCAAATCTTCCAAAATTTGCACATGATTTTTGGGAGTAAAACTAAAGTTCGGTTTTTCTCCGAAGTTTCGTACTTCAACGTTTTCCGCGTCGCTTTCCCCCTCCGGAGTGGAAATATCCGGAACATTCGGTACCGCAAGCATTAATTCACGCCACTTCTCTAATATATCCCTTAATTTTGTCTCCTTTGTTCTTATGCTTTCCTTCACCGCGCGCATTTCTTCAATCAATTCCACCTTCAAGGCGGAATCCTGGCTTTGGGCGATGCCTCTTGACACTCTGTTTACCTGACTGCGGAGATCTTCAATTTCTTTTAGAATTTTCAGACGCTCATCATCAAGAGATAATAGTTTATCCAGGTCAACGGCCAAATGTTTTTTCTTTGCTCCTTGGGCTACAATTTCTTTATTTTCCCTGATGAATTTTATATCAAGCATTCTAGGATTATACAATAATCAGTGCTATAATACCAATATCAGGCGCAAGACGCCGCAACTATCTTAATGGATATAGAAATAAGGAAACTTCAAAGAAAAGAGTTTCCGGCGGCTTTGTTGCAAATTCCGGCGCCCCCGGCGAATCTATGGATAAGAGGAAAACTGCCAAGCCCGGTTCCCGGGCAGGTATATTTGTGTGTGGTCGGCTCCCGTCTCTCTACTTCCTATGGACGAGAAGCGTGTCGGAAGATTATATCCGGACTTTCGGGATATCCTATTGTTATTGTGTCCGGCTTCGCTATAGGGATCGACGCATACGCTCATAAGTGCGCCCTAGAAGCCGGCCTTCCCACTGTCGCTTTCCCGGGTTCAGGACTTTCCGATGAAGTCCTGTATCCCAAAAACAACACTCGCCTGAAGGAAGAGATTCTGAAAGCCGGCGGATATTTTCTTTCGGAACATGAGCCGGATTTCTTGGCTACTCAATGGAGTTTTCCTGAAAGGAACCGCTTGATGGCGGCAATGGCCAAGGCGACTTTGGTTATTGAGGCCGCGGAAAGGTCGGGAACATTGATAACCGCCCGACTCACTCTTGAATACAATAGAGATCTTTTGGCAGTGCCCGGACCGATTTTTTCTCCTGCCTATGCCGGCACCAATAAATTGCTCCGCCAGGGAGCGGGAGCCATAACCTGCGCGGAAGATCTTTTGGAGGCCCTTGGTTTCGAACGGCCGGGAGAAGATGAAAAAAGAGAAAAAATTTTAGCGGATTTGTCTCCGGAGGAAAAAGTTGTGGTAGAAATCCTCCGCGAACCCTTGTCTCGAGATGAGCTTATTAGGCGTTTAAATCTGGGTGTCTCCCGGGCCAATATTCTCCTTTCCACCATGGAAATCAGAGAGATAATAACAGAGGAGATGGGGGAAATCCGTTTGCGCTAA
>JAKALJ010000009.1:12875-14922 GCA_021813175.1 bacterium
GGCTCAAAAAAATGACCATTTTATAGTGCGCGCTTCAGTGGGGCATATCCGAGATCTGCCTAAGTCAAACAAAAAAGCAATAGATATAGAAGCCGGCTTTGTCCCGCATTATGAAATTTCCAAGGAAAAAGAGAAGGTGGTTCGGGGGCTCACTGGCCTGGCTAAAAAGGCGGAGGAAATTTACTTAGCCACCGACCCTGACCGGGAAGGAGAAGCCATCGCCTGGCATATTCAAACAATCCTGGAAAAAGAAAAGGAGGTGAAAGCTCCCATCAAGCGGGTGGCCTTCAACGAAATTACCAAGGAAGCGGTAGCCGACGCTATAAAAAATCCCCGAGAAATAGATACAAACCTGCGCCGGGCCCAGGAAGCCAGAAGAGTTTTGGATCGATTGGTGGGATACGACCTTTCAGGTCTTATCTGGAAAAAAGTGCGGTACGGCCTTTCCGCCGGCCGGGTGCAGTCCCCGGCTCTGCGCATAATAATGGAACGGGAGCGAGAGATCCGCGCTTTCATACCGGAAAAATATTGGAGGTTGTGGGGAAATTTTGAAACTAAAATGAAAGCTCCGCTTTTGCTCACTTGTTCAGAAGAACCAAGAGATGAAAAATTGGTGCAGAAGATATTGAGTGTCGGTAAAACTGGCACATGGATAACTGAAAGCGTAAAAGAATCTGAACAGAAACGTTCGCCCCGCGCGCCCTTTACCACTTCCACCTTGCAGCAGACCGCTAGTTCTCGCCTGGGTTTCTCCCCGTCTCGCACCATGCTTATTGCCCAGAAGCTGTATGAGGCCGGTCATATTACGTATATGCGCACTGACAGCACCAACTTAGCTGGTGTCGCTCAAGCTCAAATAATTTCTATTATTAAAAAGAAATACGGAGAGGAATATATCGAGCCAAGAAATTATAAAACTAAATCTAAAAATGCCCAGGAAGCGCACGAGTCAATTCGACCCACTCATTTTGAAAAAAAAGAAGTGGGCACGGATGAGCAGAAAAAACTTTACCGCCTGATTTGGGATCGGACCGTAGCTTCGCAAATGAGCGACGCTCGATTTCTAAAAACCAAAATCTCCGCTCTGGTAGAAGGACATCCGGATATTCCCGCTTTCACCGCCAACGGCTCCAAACTGCTTTTTCCTGGATGGCTTTTGGCAGATCCGGCCGCTCGCGGAGAAGACGTGGAATTACCTATCGTAAAAGAAGGGGAAAAATTGAAACTTTTGGAACTGATGAGCGAAGAAAAATTTACTGAGCCGCCCGGAAGATATACCGAAGCGGGATTGGTAAAAGAGCTGGAAGCCCGCGGTATCGGCCGTCCTTCTACCTATGCCTCCATTATAAAAACTCTGGAAGATCGGCAGTATGTGCGCAAAGAAATCCGGACTCTCTTCCCCACCGATACCGGAGAGGTGGTATCCGATTTTCTGGAGAACAATTTTGCCAAATATATTTCCGACACTTTTACCGCGGAGATGGAAGACGAGTTGGATGAAATTGCCCGGGGAGAGCGCGCTTACCGGAAAACTTTGTCTGATTTTTATGGGCCCTTCGCTCATGAGGTAAAAGCCAAAGAAAAACTGGACAAGGCAACTAATCTAGGCAAGGCCCCGGAGAATGTCAAATGTCCGAAATGCGGAAGTCCTATGATAATAAAGCTTTCCCGCGGAGGCAAATTTTATTCCTGCTCCAGATATCCTGATTGTGACGGAGCTCTGACCTTAGAAGGAAAGGAGATGAAGGGTCCGGAAGAAACCGGGGAAATATGCCCGGAATGTGGAGAAAAAAAAGGCGGGAAACTGGTAGTGCGCGAACGACGAGACGGCACGGGCACTTTTATTTCCTGCTCCCGATATCCGAAATGCAAATACATAAAAAAAGATGAGGCAGAAGAAGCCCGCAAACGCACCGGAGTAAGGTGTCCAATATGCAAGCAAGGAGAAATCACCGAGCGGCGCGGCAGATTCGGCATTTTTTATTCCTGTTCAAACTATCCTCTGTGTAAATTTGCCATGAAGGCCAAACCCACCGGCAAAATCTGC
>JAKALJ010000009.1:15022-20032 GCA_021813175.1 bacterium
GCCTGCGAGACACCCCTTCAAAGAATATTCCCGAACTGTTCCGCTTTTTAATATGTTATACTAAGTAGATTATGACGGACGTAAAGGAAATCTTAAACCTGGCCGGCGATCTTAGCGAAAAGGACAAGAAACTTATAATCAGGGCCTACAATTTCGCTCAAAAGGCCCACGAAGGACAGAAACGTTTAAGCGGGGAACCGTATTTTATACATCCGGTAGAAACGGCAAAGAACATCGCTAGAATGGGAATGGACGCAAAGACCATAGTGGCCGGTCTCCTGCATGATGTTTTAGAGGACACAAAAATTACCGAAGATGAAATGCGCAGAGAGTTCGGAGATGAAATCGTTTTTTTGGTAAACGGGGTGACCAAACTCGGCACCTTAAAGTACCGCGGGCATGAAAGGCATGTGGAATCTCTGCGTAAATTTTTCGTGGCTATGGCCCACGATCTGCGAGTGGTAATAGTAAAGTTTGCCGATCGTCTGCATAACCTTCGCACTTTAGAATACATACCGGAAGAAAAAAGGAAAAGAATTGCCCTTGAGGCTATAGAAGTGCACGCTCCTTTGGCCAACCGGCTTGGTATGGGAAAGTTAAAGGGTGAATTGGAAGATGCCGCTTTCCCTTACGCATATCCGAAAGAATCAGAGGAAATAAGCAAAGCCATAGAAGGAAAAAAAGAAGAATATGAAAAAAATCTGACAGAAGTGAAGACGGCCCTTGAAAAAGAATTGAAAAAAACAGATATTAAAGTTTTTGAAATCAGCTACCGGGTGAAGCATAGATACAGTATTTGGCGGAAGCTTCAACGCAAGGACATGGATCTTGGAAAGATATATGATATTGTGGCCTTGCGGATTGTGGTAAATACAGTGGAGGAATGCTATCAGGTGCTTGGCATCGTACATTCGCTTTGGCGGCCCCTTCTAGGCAGGATAAAGGATTATATAGCCGTGCCGAAGCCGAATGGCTATCGTTCCATTCATACCACCGTATTTACGGGAAGCGGAGGCATAGCCGAAATACAGATTCGAACCCGTGGGATGCACGCTGAAGCGGCCTACGGGATCGCCGCTCATTTTGCTTACAAGGAAGGCGGGGAAAAAAAGCTCCGAGAGGAGGTTTCTAAATCAAAATTTAGGTGGATAGAAGAACTTAAAGCGTTTAATTTTTTACCGGATAATCCCAAAAATTTTCTGGAGAATTTGAAGACAGATTTTTTCAGCGACCGTATTTTTATCTTCACCCCGAAGGGAGATGTGATTGACCTGCCGGAAGATTCCAGCCCGATAGATTTTGCTTATGCCATTCACTCCGATGTGGGAGATCATATAGGCGGGGTAAAAATAAACGGAAAAATGTCCCAGATATTGTCCAAGCTTTCCAACGGAGATATTGTGGAAATCATCGTCAAAAAAGAAGCGCATCCTTCGGGTAAGTGGCTGGATCACGTAAAAACGAATGTAGCCCGAAAACACGTGCGAACGTACCTGGACAAAAACAGTCTTTTTGCCAAACTTAAATCTTTTGGTAGAGGGACATAGGAATCCCCTTTGCCAATCACAGGCTGAAGTTTGATATATCGTACAAGTTCGCTTCGTCTGAATCTGGCTCTGCCGTGTCACCATCTTTCGGCCCTTCTGTTTTCTGTTTTTCATTTTTATTGATCATATCCAGAATAGTCCGCAAGTCCTCGGCAGAAAAAAAATCTATTTTAATCTGACCCCCTTTTTCTCCGCGATCAATATGCACTCGAGTGCCAAGTTTTTCCTGAAATTCCCCTTCCAATTCCATAATTTCCGGATCTAAAACAGGCTCTTTTTTTCGGGCCCGGTCGGTGGCAATTCTCCGGGAAATTCGTTCTGCTTCGCGCACAGTAATGCGCCGATAGACAATTTCTTTAAAAAGAGTCATTTGTTCTTCAGGGCGGTCAGAGAGCATCAGAAGCGGCCGAGTATGCCCTTCGGTAACCCTACCGGTCGAAACAGCATCCAGAATTTCCGCGGGCAAAGATAAAATACGCATAGAGTTTGAAACATATTCTCGGCTGCGTCCGAGCTTTTGGGCTATTTGATTATGCGTGAACTTAAACTCATTAGCCAGGCGGAAAAAAGCCCGCGCCCGATCCACGACGTTTAGGTCTTCTCGTTGCAGATTTTCCAGAATAGCCAGCTCGAGCTTCATTATGGAACTGTCCCCCACCCGAATGATTACCGGTACTTGAGAAATTCCGGCGAGTCTGGCGGCTCGCAGGCGACGCTCGCCGGCGATCAGCTCATATTCCGTCACCATTCCGCCCTCTTCTTTTTCCAGCTCCAAGCGGGAAACAGTGAGCGGTTGAAGCACACCGTATTGTTTGATGGAATCCGCCAAATCTTGCAGACGCTCCTGGTCAAAATCTCTGCGTGGTTGGTACGGGTTGGGTCTGATCTTATCGGTATCTATCCAGAATATTGAATTCGCGTATAAGTTGGACATGCATTAATTTTATCACATCCGCAATAATTTCTATAATTGATTTTAGGACGATTTCCATGTAATATGGGGTTGGACCGCGGAAATAATTGAAAGGAACGCCGGAGTGGCGGAATTGGTAGACGCGCACGACTCAAAATCGTGTCTCGGGAGAGGTGGGAGTTCGATTCTCCCCTCCGGCACAAAAAAATGAAAAAAAATAGCACGCAAAAATACGCCTCCTTGGACTTCCGGGTAACCGGTGGAAAAAAGCTGCATGGCGCTATCAGCACGGGATTTTCCAAGAACGGTTCGGTAGGCCTCCTGTGCGCTTCGCTTTTGAATAAGGGCAGGACCACCTTGCATGGTATTGCCCGGATAGAAGAAGTGTACCGAATGATAGAAATATTGGAAAGTATCGGGGTAAAAATAAAATGGACCGAAAAAAACACGGTGCAGATTATCCCTCCGAAAATCTTCAAAGTGAAAAATATAAACAAACAGTCCGCTCTAAGGACCCGGTCCATAATAATGCTTATGGGTCCATTGGCGCACGAACTAGAAAATTTTTCGTTGCCGCACGCCGAAGGTTGCAAGCTGGGCAAACGAACAGTGAGCGCCCATAAGTTCGCTCTGGAGGAACTCGGAATAAAAATTAAAACCACCAACAGCAGTTATGAAATTTCAAAAGGAAAATTAAAACCAGCCGAAATTGTGATGTATGAATCAGGCGACACTGCTACTGAAAATACTCTGATGGCTGCGGCTAAAATACCCGGCAAAACTGTCATCAAATGCGCCAGCGGCAACTATATGGTGCAGGAAATGTGTTTTTTTCTGGAGACTCTCGGCGTGGAAGTGAAAGGCATCGGGACAGGAACGCTTTCCGTGCGAGGGGTAAAGGAGATAAATAAAAAAGCGGAATACTGGAACAGCGAAGACCCTATAGAATCCATGATGTTTATTTCCGCCGCTATCGCCACTGATTCGCATCTCTCTATCAAGCGATGTCCCATAGATTTTCTTACCCTTGAGCTTTATAAGCTCAAGAAGATGGGTTTGAAATACAAGGTATTAAAAAAGTATCTTTCAAACAACAGCCGCACTAGACTTGGAGACATCGAAGTGATGGCGGCCGGCAAATTAAAGGCGCCGGAAGAAAAATTGCATGCCAACCCATATCCGGGCATAAATATAGACAATCTCCCCTTCTTTGCTCCGATCGCCATTCGAGCAGAGGGTACCACCCTGATCCATGATTGGTTTTACGAGAACCGGGCAATATACTTAGCGGAGCTTTCTCGGCTGGGTGCAAACATCACTCTGGCCGATCCACACCGAGTATATATTACCGGGGGGGCGGAACTAAAACCAGCGCAGATCGTTTGTCCGCCGGCCCTCCGACCGTCCATGGTCATCATGATTGCCATGCTCGCAGCCAAGGGCACCTCTGTCCTGCGGAATGTTTATATGATCAACCGCGGATACGAGCAGATAGCCGAACGCCTAAACAAGATAGGCGCGGATATAAAAATATTGCGCGGTATTTGAAAACTAATGAAGCAAAAAGTAATCGTCATTCTCGGTCAAACAGCTACCGGTAAAAGCGATTTGGCGGTTAGAATAGCGCGGAAAATTGGCGGAGAAGTGGTTTCCGCCGATTCCCGTCAAGTTTACAGAGGCTTAAACATCGGCAGTGGAAAAATCACTAAAAAAGAGATGCGAGGTATACCGCATCATCTGTTGGATGTGGCAAATCCCAAGCGTAAATTTACAGTCGCTCAATATCAAAAATTGGCTAACAAGGCCATAAGAGAAATTCTCTCCCGCGGAAAAACCCCCATCGTCTGTGGAGGCACAGGCATGTACATAGACGCCATTACTAAAGGCGTTATTTTTCCTAATGTTGCGCCCAATCCCGCCTTGCGCAAAAAGCTGGAGAAAAAAAAGGTCACTGAACTTTTCATCATGCTCAAAAAACTTGATCCTGTTCGAGCAAGAAATATAGATGCAAAAAATAAAGTACGTTTAGTGCGGGCAATAGAAATAGCCGAGACTTTAGGCAAAATCCCCCCTTTGTCGGTTCGCAAACCTGAATACGAATTTCAAAAAATCGGCTTGCGCCTACCGCCGGAAAAATTAAAAAGGAAAATTGAGGCGCGTCTGTTTAAGAGGGTAAAAATGGGCATGATTTCTGAAGTGAAAAAATTGCGGGAGAGCGGTCTGTCCTGGAAACGACTGGAAGAATTGGGTCTGGAATACCGGTACACGGCGTGGTATTTACAGAAAAAAATGAGCAAAGAGGAAATGCTAAAAGCACTGAAGAATGAAATTTATCATTTCGCCAAGCGTCAAACACAATGGTTCAAGCGGGATAAGGAGATAAGGTGGCGCAAAGGCGGGCGATGAGGGAATCGGACCCCCGACATCGGTTTTGGAGACCGAAGTTATACCACTTAACTAATCGCCCTTTCCTTCTCTTCTATTTTTTTGCTTCCTTGTGTTTGGTTTTTTTTCTGCACCACTTGCAAAACTTGTTCAATTCAATTTTTT
>JAKALJ010000010.1:0-6293 GCA_021813175.1 bacterium
ACGATCCGGAGAAAGCCATTACCCTGCGCTCCAAAGTGATCTGGGAAGAAGCCCGCCGGCGGGGGATAGAGATGAGGCAGGTGGCGGTCTTTGGAAAGCGAACCGACAATTTCCGGGCCAAAGTGAACGGCCGGCATATATATTTCAGCAGCATACCTTTGCCTCCCGTTTCTTTTTATGCCAAAGAAAACTGGGACGACAAATTTTTTCTGAACAAACAGTTGTTTTTAAGCGGGATTCCGGCCCCAAGGTGCGCCGCTGTTCCTTCTTCCAGAGCCAAACGGGAAAAATTGTTTCAGGAATTTCAAAAGCCGGTTATGATAAAACCGAGAATGGGTTCCCGCGGGCGGCATACCACTACTTTTATCCGCTCTTTTTCCGATTTTGAAAAAGGGTATGAGCTGGCCCGAAAGATCTGTCCGCAAACGGTAGCCGAAGAGCATTTGGAAGGATACGTATGCCGAGCCACTTGCGTGGGCGGAAAACTGGTCGGCTTTTATCGAGCGGAAACGGCCAAGGTAATAGGAGATGGGAAGAGCACCATCGCCGAATTGATTCTCAAAAAAGACGCGGAGAGGCCGGAGAGGGTGGAAAAAATATTTCAGGGAAAAGAGTCGGAGGAATATCTCTCTCGTCTGGGCTGGAAAAAAGAAGATATTCCGCCCGCCGGGGAAAAGATAGAGCTCTCCCACCGGACTGGCCGGCTTTTCGGAGGAATTACTAAGGAAATGCTTCCGGAATTGCACCCAAGCTTTGTTCCTATTTTAGAAAAGGCGGCAAAAATCACCAATCTTGCCATTATTGGCTTTGATTGCATAATTCCCGATCCGGAAAAAAATCAGAGAAGCCAACGGTGGGGGATCATAGAGGGGAATACACTGCCTTTTATAGACCTGCATTATTACGCTCTTTCAGGGAAACCCCAAAACATTGCCGGTCTGATTTGGGATCTGTGGCAGAAATAGCAAGGACAGGCTTCATTTCTGCTTCTTTCCCGGGCTTTCTTTCTTCTCCGGTTTCCGTGCTATAATTTTTAGCGGAAGAAAATCGTTTGTATCTGCGGCGGGTGGTCGCACTCACATAGGCACATATGTCGGAGTTTCGCCATCACCCGCCACAGATGAAAGTGATTTTCTTACGGCTTCCTTTGGAAAGTTATCCACAGTTTCGCTTGAAAAATGTTGTTTTTGATTTTCAATTGGGAGATAATTAAACTGTTCCTGGCAATAATTTTTTCAGAAAATATTTTTGCGGATTTAAAAAATATTTTCAGGTCGGGATTATTGCAAGCTAATTTAACAATTAACTTGTCTTCCGGCAAAGGGTCGGAGAGAAAAGAATAAGATGGCAAAAAAGAAAAAGGCTAGCAAAAAGAAAAGCGCGAAGAAAAGCACCAAGAAGCGCGCTTAAAGAGCAAAGAGCAACAGCTCGGATCCGGGCACTTTCCGGGTCCCCAGGGAAAAGCTTCCGTTTGTCCTAGGGCAATCGGGAGTTTTTCGTTTATGGCGGGATTTTATGGTAGAATTCACGAATGGGAATTTTAAACATATTCGGAGGCGAAGGCGCCGGCTTTATACGGGGGGAAAGAAAACTGCTGGAGAGGGTGAATTCGCTGGCAAAAGATTTTTCTGGCCTTCTGCCGGAAGATTTTCGGAAAAAAACCCTTGGATTCAAAAGTCGCCTGGAAAAAGGCGAAACTCTGGAAGACATCTTGCCGGAGGCGTATGCCTTGGTACGGGAGGCGGCCGAGCGGAATCTGGGAGAACGGCACTACGATGTGCAGATCCTGGGAGGCATCGCCTTGCATCGGGGAAAAATAATTGAAATGAAAACAGGAGAAGGCAAGACCCTGGTGGCTACCCTGCCAGCTTATTTGAACGCTCTCTTGGGCAAAGGGGTGCATATAGTTACCGTGAACGATTACCTGGCCCGTCGGGACGCGGTTCTGATGGGACAAATTTATAATTATCTGGGTCTTTCGGTGGGAGTAATAAACTCAGAGAATGTTTCTTATCTCTACGATCCGTCTCACACTGAAGAAGACAAGGAACGCGATCGGGTTGGAGAGTTCAAAATTGTGTATGATTTTTTAAAGCCGTGCGAAAGAAAAGAGGCCTATATGGCTGATATTACCTATGGCACCAATCACGAGTTCGGATTTGATTATCTGCGGGACAACCTTGCTACCAGCCCGAATATGCTGGTGCAGCGCGGATTCCACTACGCCATTGTGGACGAAGTGGACTCCATCTTGATTGACGAGGCGCGCACTCCGCTCATTATATCTTCCCCCTCCGCGGAATCGGAGGATTTTTATCTGAAATTTGACCGCATTGCCAAACAGCTTAAAAGAGACATAGATTACAAAGTAGATGAAAAACTTCGGGCCGTAGAACTTACCGACCAAGGAATCACCAAATCCGAAGAATTGCTCGGGATGCGGGATATCTATACGGAAAAAGGCATCAAATATGTGCATCATCTGGAAACGGCGGTGAAAGCCCAGGCTCTTTTTGAGCGGGACAAAGACTATGTGGTAAAAGAAGGACAAGTAATCATCGTGGACCCTTTCACCGGTCGCCTGCAGCCCGGCCGGCGCTGGAGCGAAGGCATCCACCAGGCTATTGAAGCCAAAGAAGGAGTGAAGATAGAGAAAGAAACCCGTTCTTCCGGCACTATCACTTTTCAGAATTATTTCCGCTTCTATGAAAAACTTTCGGGTATGACCGGCACGGCGGCAACTTCAGCAGAGGAATTTTTGAAAGTGTATGGTCTGGAAGTAGTAGTAATTCCGACCAACAAGCCTATGATTCGGAAAGATCATCCGGATTTAATCTACCAAAGCGAAAAGGGAAAATTTAAAGCGATTGCCGGGAGAGTAAAGGAACTTCAGCAAAAAGGCCAGCCGGTGCTCATCGGCACTATTTCCATAGAAAAGAACGAATTACTTTCAGCCTATCTGCGCCAAGAGGGCGTTTCGCATACCATATTAAATGCCAAGAACCACGAGAAGGAAGGAGAAATCATCGCGCAAGCAGGAAAATACGGAGCGGTTACCATCGCCACCAATATGGCCGGGCGAGGAATTGACATCAAGCTTGGCGGCAATCCGCACACAGAAGAAGAATATCAAAAAGTAAAATCTCTGGGAGGCCTATATGTGCTCGGCACGGAGCGGCACGAGGCCAGGCGCATAGACAACCAATTGCGCGGTCGCTCCGGCCGGCAGGGAGACCCGGGAGAGACTCAGTTTTATGTTTCCTTGGAAGACGATCTGATGCGAGTGTTCGGATCGGAGCGCATTAAAAATATGATGGGACGCTTTGGTATTCCCGAAGACCAGCCCATCGCCAATCGCTTTATCTCCCGACAGCTTGAAAACGCCCAGGCTCGGATAGAGGGATTTCATTTTGACGCCCGGAAGCACACCTTAGAATATGATGACGTGATGAATCATCAGAGGAACGTGATTTACGGCCGGCGCCGCAAGATGCTCTTCGCGGACAAAGAAGGCATAGAAGAAGTTCTGAAAGAGGTAATGGAAAACAAAAAAGGAGCGGAAAAAATAATTGCGGAAAAGAGAGAAAAAATGGGGGAGGAGGCGTTTTTGGAAACAGTGCGACGCATTGCTTTATATACCACCGACACTCTCTGGATGGAGCATCTGGAAGCCATGGACTATCTGCGCTCTTCGGTGAACCTGCGGGCCTACGGCCAGCGGGAGCCAATTGTGGAATACAAAAGAGAGGGCTTACGCATGTTCCGGGAGATGGAGGCCCAATTTAAGGAGCAGGTTTTTTCCTTGATCAACAGCATAAACACCGAAGTAACTATGAAGATAGAACCGGAAAAGCCGGAGAGGTCGAAGATGGAAGAGGTACACGCTGAGCCGGCGGAATTTGCCGATAAACCGGCAAAACAAACAGGGGATTCGGAGAAAAAGGTGGGAAGAAATGACCAATGTTGGTGTGGTTCGGGTTTGAAGTATAAAAAGTGCCACGGAAGATAAAAAAGAAAGTCTAATATGTAGTATAATGTGGAGGTTATGCCCCAGACGTATTACACTATGCAAAATCATGACCTTGTGCTGGATGGTCCGGACAGGCCTTACCGGCTGAAGATCCGGGACCTGCCCGCGGAGGAAAAACCCAGGGAGAAGCTGTTTTCACACGGTGTTTCCGCCCTTTCAGTGTCCGAACTGTTGGCTCTGGTTTTAGGGGTGGGCACCACTCGGGAAGATGTGCTGGAGATGTCTTCCCGCATTATTAAAAATTACGGAGAAGGAAGCATTATGTTTGAAAGGGACCCGAAGGCTTTGGCGAAGAATTTTAAATTACCCATCGGCAAAGCAGCCCAGATTATAGCTTGCGCGGAGCTGGGCCGACGGTTCTTCCAGAAAAACGAAGCTTCCTTGCCCGTGGTGCGCACCGCCCGGGAAGTTTTTGAATATGTAAACGATATGAGAAATCTTTCCAAGGAGCATTTACGAGGCATATATCTGAACGCCCATTACAAAGTGATACATGATGAGGTAATTTCCATCGGCACCGTGGACGGAAATATCATTCATCCGCGGGAAGTATTCAAACCGGCCGTTGAGCGTTCGGCAGTGGCCCTCATATTAGTGCATAATCATCCGTCGGGGGAAACTGAACCGTCGGAGGCCGATATTGCCGTTACCAAACAGCTCATTTCGGCCGGTCGAGTGCTCGGAGTGGATCTGATAGACCACGTGATCGTGACCCGGGATTCATTCGCCAGCGTGCCGGCAGATTATCAGTCGTAAATTTTTAAAATGTCTTGCCAATCGCTTTACACCATACACTATCCGAGATTCTGGCTGATAGAAGACAGGCCGAAGGAAAAATACGACCGGGATAATCTGCTCTTCCACATAAAAGAGAACGACTACTTCGGCACTCTTGCCACGGTGCTTAGCTTGATGAAGGAGCGGCTAAACGACAAAAAATTTTCAAAGTGGCGAACGGAAACCCTGAAAAAAGAAACCGATAATCTGATGTATCTGCAAAGGAGCCACAAGATTGTACCCAAAAATGACCAATCCGATTCGCAAACTTAAATTGCGCCGCAGGGCTTTTACTTGGGCCGCCGCCGCGCATCTTTTCGGCAATCCTTCGGCCAAAATGAAAGTGGTCGGAGTGACGGGCACGAACGGCAAGACTACCACCGCGATGCTTTTGTACCGGGTGGCGGAAGCTCTCGGACATAGGGCCGGCCTGATAGGCACAGTGGTGAACAAAGCGGGAAAGAGAAACTTCCCCGCTATCCACACCACTCCCGACCCGCTTTATTTAAACACTCTCCTTCGGGAAATGCTTCGGCAGAAATGCGAATATGTTTTTATGGAAGTCTCTTCGCATGCTCTGGACCAGAAACGCACGGCCGGAGTGAAATTTGCCGGAGGTATTTTCACCAATCTCACCCACGACCATCTGGATTACCATAAAAATTTAGAGAATTATTTTAAGGCCAAAAAAAAACTTTTCGAGAGCCTGTCGCCGGACGCTTTCGCTCTTTCCAACGCGGATGACGGATACGGCGCCCGAATGCTCTCCGGCATCCGGGGGCGGAAATTCTTTTATGGTTTTGAAAATCGGTCGGATTTTTTCGGCAAGTTGGAAAAAATGGATTTTTCCGGACTGACACTACTATTAAACGGCCAAGAAATAAGGACAAAACTGCTTGGAAAATTTAATGCTTACAATCTCTTGGCCGTGGCAAGCGCCTGCCAGCTTTTAGGCTTTGAAATGAAGAAAGTGGCCGAGATTTTGGAAAATATAGAACCGCCTCCCGGACGCTTTGAGCATTTTTTGTCGCCAGCCGGCGCTTTGGTGGTGATAGATTACGCCCATACCCCGGACGCACTGGAGAAAGTGTTGCTTACCGCGAGAGAAATAAAGTCCGGGGCCGGCCGGCTGATTTCCGTCTTCGGCTGCGGAGGAGACCGGGACCCCCTGAAGCGCTCTAAAATGGGCAAAATCGGCGCGGAACTTTCAGATATAGCCATTTTTACCTCAGATAATCCGCGGAGCGAAGACCCGAATAAAATTATTGAAGAAATGCGAGCCGGAGTGCCGATGGAACTTTCGGCCAGAGTAAAAATCGTGCCGGACCGACGGGAAGCCATCCGAGAGTCTCTGCGCTTGTCCGGAAGAGGAGATATTATTCTGTGCGCCGGCAAGGGACACGAGGATTACCAGGAAGTGAACGGCAAACGGAGCCACTTCAACGATATAGAGGAATACAAAAAACATTGTACATAACTTCGGGGC
>JAKALJ010000010.1:6393-9775 GCA_021813175.1 bacterium
TTCCATAAGCTTAGGAATTTTTTCTATCAGCCCGCCTAGGCCGCCGGAAGTCATAAGCAGTATCACGTCATCCGGTCGCGCGCTTTTTCTTAAGATTTTTAAGGCCTCGGATTTTTTTTCGGCGCCGTAAATCTCTCCTCCACTTTTTCGCGCCGAGGCCAGGATTTCGGAAAAACCGGCTTGCTGATGGGTATTTTTACCGTGCTTGGGCGGTCTCCAGATAATAGTAATAGCGCTATCCTTGAAAATATCGGCATACCAGCCGAGGTTGTTCCTGTTTCGCCAGCTGAAGGTGTGCGGCTCAAACACGGTAATTATTCTTTTTTTGGGAAAACGCAATTTAATAGCCTCATACGCGCTTCTGGCTTTGGCGTAAGAGGAGCCGTACGCTTCATATACCCGGACCCTCGAGTTCTGGGTTTTCGAGTCCAGTCGGCCGGACAATCCTTTGAAAGAGGCGACCGCCCTCATCAACTCAGAAGGTCTCAGTAATTTTTTGGTAAGAAGAAGAGCGCAGGCCCCGACGATGTTTTCAACATTATGCGCGCCGAACATTTTTGTTTTTATGTCCGCGATTTTTTTATTTCCTTCAAACAGCTTGAAGGAGGTTATGGTGCCATACCGGATGTTTTCAGGATGCCACCGGCACCTTTTGTCCATGCCATAGCTCACCGTTTCGCATTTTGCCCTCATGGCAAGGTCGGCCAGATTTTTTCCCTTCCGGTTGTAGACCAGCAGGCCGTCCTTGGGCAACAGGGAGATCAATTTCTTGTACGGCTTCACATAGTCTTTTTCGGTCGGGAATACATTAAAATGATCGTGTTCGGCGGAGATGAGAAGCAGGTTCTTCGGGCGCAAATATAGAAATTTTGAGGCGGGGTCCCAGTTCGCGGAAGGATATTCGTCTCCCTCAAAAATGAAATCTTTACCTGCCCCGATCTTGGAGTTTGTCTTAAAACCGAAAGGCACCGCGCCAATGAAATATGACGGGCTCTTGCCGGCTTTTACCAAACACCAGGCCAGGAGAGCGGACACGGTTGATTTGCCGAAACTGCCCGCCACCACCGTGTTTTCCATGCCAGCTGAAAGTTCTCCCAACATTTCCGGCAGAGACTTGACGGGAATACCCGAAACGAAGGCGGCTCTTACTTCTTGGTTCTCCTCCGGCACCAGCTTGGCGTGCTTGCCGATGACGATGACATCGGCGTTGCCCGGCAGATTTTTTGCGGCGTATTTTTTTTTGAAATTTATTCTATTCCTTTTCAGTAAGCCGGAAATAGGCTGGTAGGAGCCTTCGTCTGAACCGGTTATCCGCCAGCCTTTCTGTTTCAGCAAAAGAGCCAGGGCGGACATGCCTTTCCCGGCTATCCCGATAAAATGCGCTTTTCGTATTTTTTTCATTCCCAATATTCTATCATTATTTCTTCACTAGATTCAGGCTATAATTGTGCTCAAGAAGCACATCTTTGATGGCAAGCAGAGCTTGGCCGAACAACAAAGTCGGATTGGGAGAAAATTTGTCTCCAAGCGCGACGTCCAGGGGATACAATTCTGGATTTTCAGGGAATCCGCCGGTGGTCAGGACACCGGACGGCGCGTTCTTGATATCGTATTTTTTCAAAAAGGGAAACTTGATAAACTTCTTCCGATACAAGGGCAGATATTCCACTTGGGCAAAAGAACCGAAGCATTGGAATCTGTTCATAAAAGAGAAAATAAAAAAACCGATCACTAATCCAGGGCAGAGCCGCCCGCGTAATTCTTCAGCCAGGATTTTTGGATCCAGTTTTATTCTTCTAGTCGCGTTTTCCAAATATCCATCACGCAGAAAAAAACTTTCCATTTGTTCCCGACCGTTCTTTTTGTACGAAGCATAAAAGAAAACCGATTGCTTGAAATTACGCGCTGTAATTTTCCGCTCCGAGGGAGAGAAAAGCATTCTGCTTACCGGGTGTTCCGCGTCTTTAATGGCCAGAAGAAGATAGTTGGATGCCACTTCATTGAAATCAAAAAAGACCGGCCGTCCGCCCAGAAACCGGCCTTCAATGTTTTGCGACGCCTGAAGGGCCCACTTGGTGTATGATTCTCCGGTCTTAGCTTTGGGCAGGAGAGTTTCTAGCTCTCTTACTTGAGTTTTGATCACCCTATCCATCTTTGGGGGGATCTTGCTTCTGTACGCGAGCTCATCCTGCATAACCGCGGGCAGAAGATTGATATCACCGCTCTTCCGACAGAGCCGTCCCGGGCGGGTCTTGTTGGAAAAGGGAACTCCCGAAAACATGGCAATGGGCAGAAAATCATCCGCGGACAGGGCAAGGGAAGCAAGCCAATCAATAAAGAAAAACCGGGGTTTGCCGGCTGGAGAAATGTGAGGGGCGGTCTCTAAAATCCGGCGTTTTTCCATATGTTTGATAATCTCCGCACTCTCTTCCGTCGCGTATCCGAGCCGTTTGAATTCCTTCAAGAACGCGCGCTTCAAGATTTTTTCCATGGGACGGTCTGGGCGATATGAATGTATGTGTTTTGAGTACTCTAACAGGTTTTTCCGCCAGTTTTTCCTTATTTCCGAGGCAAGATGTTCCTTGCCTTCTTTTTTTAAGGAAGAGACCACTTCTTCTATCTCTTTTTTTATGCCTTGCATCAAGAAAATACTACCTTAAATTCAAAATTTGACAAGTTCTTAAAATAATTGTCTGCTATTGACTATTCTTGCTATCTATGCTAGGATGTAGGCATGTCCTTAGTTAAAGGCGAAAGCCTTATAAATTAAGGGCTTTTTCTGTAAGACGCTATTGGATGGAGGATGTTGGCGGAGCAGATACCGCCATAGTATGCAAAAAAACAAAATAATACGGTTTCTGCATTCTCTGGCTTTGTTGCCTATTTTGGCCGTTTCGCCCTTCTCTTCCAGCTTGTCCAAGATACAGCCGGCGCTCTATATAGGCCTTCCCGAGAATACCCCGATCGTATTAGGAGAAAAAAAGAATACTAAAGCCGAGGTTCCGCCAGTTCTTAACCAGGAAGCGGATATCTTGGCTAAGACCATAGAGATAAGAGGGAAAGCCATTGATGCATATTTCCGCGCTTTTGATATGCCTCTTTTCGGCACCGGTCAGTTGTTCGCGGAAGCGGCGGAAAAATATAAACTGGACTGGCGTCTCTTGCCGGCTATCGCCGTGCGTGAATCAACTGGGGGCAAGTTTGCCTGCAAAGGAGAAAAATTTAATCCTTTCGGCTGGGCCTCCTGCAAGGTGGGCTTCAGTTCATATCAAGAGGCCATTGATACGGTTGCCAAAAATTTAGCAGGAAGAAATTCAGCCACGGCAAAATATTATCTTGGAAAAGATACCAAGGGTATTCTCTTGGCTTATAATCCTCCTTC
>JAKALJ010000010.1:9875-19876 GCA_021813175.1 bacterium
AGTCATCTTGTGCTCTTTGGGTTCAAAGAGAGTAATCTGAAAATTGTAAGTTTTGCCCAGTTCCAGTTTTTCCCTAAGTTTGGATTCAAGCCCGAAGGTGGAGTTATGCACCAGCCCGGCCACTCCTTCCTTGATGGATACCAAGGCGCCGTGCTTGTTGTATTTTATCACCACTCCCTGGATAATGTCTCCTTTCTTCAGCTTTCCTTCAAATTCCTTCCAGGGATTCTCCTTCAAGGCCTTAATGGAGAGAGATATCTTGCCGTCTTTTATTTCAATCACTTTGGCTTTTACTTCTTGGCCGATTTTAAACAAAACGCGCGGATCCTCCACCAGCCCCCAATCAAGTTCCGAAATATGTACCAATCCCTCCAAACCGTTTTCCAGTTTCAGAAACACTCCAAAGTCCACTATTCCGGAGACAGTGCATTTCACTTCTTCGCCGATGTTGTATTTGGAAAGTATCTCTTTTTTCTCTTCCGGATTATTCTCTTTTTCCGAGAAGATGAGCTTGCCTTCTTTGGGCAGGGTGGAGATTATCATCACCGATAAGTTTTGGCCCACCAATTTCTTCAGCTCTTTTAAGATTTTGTCTTTATCCGAATCCAAGACTCTCGGGTAATGTTCCGCTTTCAGCTGGGAAGCCGGCAGAAATCCCTGGATTCCTTGCCACTCCAAAATCAATCCCCCTTTATTGGCGTCTTTCACTTCCAGATTGAAGATTGTTTTTTGTTTGATGGACTTTTCCGCTTCGCTCCAGATCAGGGCCTGCTTGGCTTCTTTTAAGGACAGTTCAATGTATCCTTCCTCGTTTTCCGGCTCTACCACTTTTGCCTTGATGGAATCCCCAAGGTTTATTTTTTTAATGACATCCTTGGCATTTATAAATTCCCGACCGTAAATAATGCCTGTTCCATAAGGAGACAGATCCACGTATACCTCCGATTTTTTGACTAAAATTACCGGGCCTTCCACCAGAGCATCAAGCTTCGGCCTTTCATTGCTCCGATCAAGGATTGATTTCAGGACCGGATTTTCCGTCACATTTTCTTCCTTTTTCATAAAATTTTGTCTTCTAAATAAAATTCCCGCTTAAAAGCGGGAGATAAGGTCTAGGTTTTCTCCGCCTGGCCAGTTTGAACCGGACTTTAGTCGGGGAAGGTTACCCTAATCCTGCTTGTAATTATCGCTTTGAATATAGCGGAAAAGGTGATAAAATGCAACTGATGGTAATCACATATTTTGGCAATCAGTTTTGGAAAATAACCCAAGGCGATATGACCATTGCCTTAAATCCCATAAGCAAGAATTCAAAAATAGGCAAAGGGGTCCGCTTTGGAGCGGACCTTGCCTTGGTTACGGTGAATCATCCCGACTACAACGGGGTCGAACAGCTTTCGTATGGAGAAAAAACTCCTTTTGTGATAAACGGTCCGGGAGATTACGAGGTGAAAGGCATTTTCGTTAAAGGAGTGTTTTCTTCCGTAACTCTTTCCGGTAAAAAATACGTGAACACTATTTACTCGTTTTCCGTGGATGGCATGAGCATAGTTTTTCTCGGGGCCCTGGCCAGTCCGGAGCTCGACAAGGAGGCAAGGGAAGCCATTGAAGCGCCGGATATCCTTTTTGTGCCGGTGGGGAACAAAGAAGTTTTGGATGCCAAATCTTCCGTCAAGTTGATTGCTTCTTTGGAACCAAAGATAATCCTGCCTATGGATTACGACCAATCCTCTCTGAAAAGTTTTCTGAAAGAAATGGGAGAAGAAAAAGCGGAAGTGACAGAGAAACTTTCGTTGAGAAAAAAAGATTTGGAAGGAAAGGAAGCAGAAGTAATAGTGGTAAAGGCGGAATAAATTCCCAGAATAAGAATATGAAAAAAATCATCCATCATTTAAGAAAACAACCGGAAGAAGTGCGCAAGCACGTATTGCATATTATTATTTTCGTGATCGCGGCCGTTCTGCTTGTCTTGTGGGGATACAGCTTGAGCAAGAGCATTTCCAGTCCGGAAACGAAGAGCGCCATCAAGCAGGATCTGCAACCTTTTTCCTTATTAAAGGACAGTCTCTTGCCGAGCAAGAATAAATAAATTTGAGCCGGAACCGGATAATAAAAAAATTAAAAGATTATGGCAAAAAAAGAAGAGAAAGAAATAAAAGATAATAGCGGAAGAAGAGAGGGGATTGTTCCAGTGGATGTGGTATTGGAAATGAAAGAGTCATATCTTTCCTACGCCATGTCCGTGATCACCGCCCGGGCTCTGCCGGACGTGCGGGACGGCTTGAAACCGGTGCACCGGAGAATCCTATTCGCTATGAACGAAATGGGCCTGACCGCTTCTTCTCGTTTTCGCAAATCGGCCACAGTGGTGGGAGAAGTGCTCGGCAAGTATCATCCGCACGGGGATGTGGCGGTGTATGACACTATGGTAGGCATGGCTCAGGATTTTTCCTTCCGTTACCCCCTCATTCTCGGGCAGGGCAACTGGGGATCTATCGACGGCGATTCTGCGGCGGCTATGCGGTACACGGAGTGTAAAATGTCCCGCATTTCTTCCGAGCTTTTGCGGGATTTGGAAAAAGAAACGGTTGATTTTCGGCCGAACTACGACCAGACCCGCAAGGAACCCTCGGTATTGCCCTCGGCTGTGCCTTCGCTTCTTTTGAACGGCACTTTGGGTATCGCCGTAGGCATGGCCACCAATATTCCTCCGCACAATCTGTCCGAAACGGTGCGGGCGGCCAAACATTTGATAGAAAATGAAAATGCCACCAACGAAGACTTGATGCAGTTCGTGAAAGGCCCTGATTTTCCGACGGGCGGAGTGGCTTACGGCTATAAGGATATTTTACATGCCTATACCACCGGCCGGGGGGGAGTGGTGTGCCGAGGCGAGGCGGAAATCGTGGAACACAAAGGCGGAAATTTTCAAATTATTATCACTTCTATACCGTATCGGGTGAACAAGGCCTCCTTGATTATGTCCATTGCCGAGCTGGTACAGGAAAAAAAATTGGATGGCATCAAAGCCCTGCGGGACGAGTCTACTAAAGATATCCGCATTGTCATAGACCTGAAAAGCACGGCCCATCCGGAGAAAGTTTTGAATTATATCTACAAGAACACCCAGCTGGAATCAAATTTCAATTTCAACATGGTGGCTCTGGTGGACGGAGTGCCTCAGACTCTGTCTTTGAAGTCAATTTTGGCGCAATTTATCTTGCATCGGCAAGAAGTGGTAAGAAGACGGACCGAATATGACCTGCGCAAGGCGGAGGAACGGGAGCATATACTGCTCGGCTTAAAAAAAGCTCTGGATAAAATTGACCGGGTGATCGCCATTATCCGGGGATCTAAAGACGCGAGCGTGGCAAAGGTAAACCTTATGAAGGAATTCAAGTTCTCCGACCTGCAGGCAACGGCAATCCTGGAAATGAAGCTATCCAAACTGGCGGGCTTGGAGCGCAATGCGGTGCTGGATGAGCTCTCTGAAAAACAGAAATTCATCGCGGATATGAAAAGCATTTTGGGAAGTCCGAAAAAGATATTGAAGATCATTTCCGATGAGCTTACAGAAATCGAGGAAAAATATAAAGACGAACGGCGAACAAAGATAGTAAAGGGAGGAGTAAAAGAAATCAACGATGAAGATTTGATTCCGGACACTGAAACGGTGCTGGTGCTTTCCGCCGGCGGATACGTGAAGCGCACCGACCCCAAAGAATACCGTCCGCAGAAACGGGGAGGAATAGGAGTAATAGATTTAGAGACTAAAGAGGAGGATTTTGTGACTATGTTAGTATCCGGTTCCACTCACAGCGATCTTTTGTTTTTCACGAATCTGGGCAAAGTGTATCAAATGAAAATGTACGATATTCCAGAAGGCCGGCGGGCCACCCGCGGAAAATCCATTATGAACTTTATTTCTCTCGGCGGCGAAGAGAAAGTCACTTCCATTTTAGCTATGCCCAAAAATTTGGACAAGTCCGCTCTTTCTCTAATGCTGGTTACTAGAAGCGGCATTGCCAAGAAAACTCAAGCGGGCAGTTTCAAGGATGTGCGGCGGAGCGGCATTATCGCCATTCGCCTGGAAAAGGGAGACAGTTTGGCAGCCGCTTTTCTCACGGACAAAGGAGATGAAGTGATGATAGCTACCGCTCTAGGCCAGTCCATCCGCTTCAAGGAATCCGATATCCGGCAGATGGGCCGAAGCGCGGGAGGGGTACGAGGTATCAAGCTCCGAAAAGGAGACGAAGTGATAGGAGTGGATGTGATCAAGAAAGAGAGTTCAACCGGGAGCGGGGGAGGATTTTTCTTCACTTTAAGCCAGAACGGCCTGGGCAAGAAGACGAAGCTCTCGGAGTACAAAATCCAGAGGCGCGGAGGTTCCGGCATAAAAACCGCCAAAATTACGGCTAAAACCGGCAAACTGATAGTGGCCAAGGCGCTCAAAGGAAACGAAACAGAAATCATCGCCATGTCCAAAAAAGGACAAGTAATAAGGACAGCCCTGGAAGACATATCCGCTCTCGGTCGTCAAACTCAAGGGGTGACAGTAATGCGTTTGAAGAGCGGCGACAGCATCGCTTCCTTGGTATGTGTTTAAAGCCTGCCGGCTAAGAAAATGTTTACCAATCCGGAAAAAAATTTGAAAAACTTCGGAATAAGCGGCGGAATGACCGTGGCCGACCTTGGAGCCGGCAGCGGTTTTTACACCCTGCCGGCAGCCAAAATGGCGGAAGGGGGAACGGTATATGCGGTTGAGATTCAAAAAGATTTTCTGGACACTATCCGGGCCAAAGCCAAGGATGCCCACCTCGACAATGTCCACGCTCTATGGGGAAATATAGAGAAAATCGGCGGTACTAAGCTCTCGGACAAATCGGCGGACCGGGTAATATGTTCCAATGTTCTTTTCCAAATAGAAGACAGACTCGGCTTTATTGAAGAAATAAAAAGAATTCTGAAACCCGAGGGAAAGGTGCTTCTAGTGTGCCACGACCCCGAGACTTCCCATTTGGGCCTAAAATCCGCCGTGCCGAAAGAAAAAGCCCGCAAAATGTTTGAAGATAACGGCTTTCGTTTGGAAAAAGAGATTGACGCCGGCAGCCATCATTATGGTATGATTATGTCAAGAAAGAGATGAAGAATTTTCAGATCATCATCCTGATTGTTTTTATGGTGGCGGCCATCGTGGGAGTGCTCGCCTTCTCCGGCGCTCTGCCCATAGGTGGTGGAAACAGCCCCGGCAAAGGTGGAACTGTGGTGATATGGGGAACAGCCAGCGCTCCCGATCTGTCAAAAGCTCTGGATGATTTCAACCGAGCCAATCCTTCCTATACCCTCAAATACGTGCAGAAGCATCCGGAGAATTTTGACCGGGATCTTCTGGAAGCCCTGGCCAGCGGCACCGGCCCGGACCTATTTTTTATCACCGATAATCTGGTATATAAATACAGCAACAAAATCTTTACCGTTCCATACCAGAGCTATCCTTTATCCGTTTTCAGCGGTAATTTCTCCGGAGCGGGGAATATTTTTTTGAGTTCCAGCGGACTACTGGCTTTTCCGATGGCGGTTGACCCGCTTATGATGTATTACAACCGAAGCATCTTAGAGGCGAATGGAATCATATATCCGCCGGAGTATTGGGACCAGTTGCCAGAACTTTCCGCCGCTCTGCGCAGGAAAGACAGCTCCGGAGGATTAAAGCAAAGCGCTTTCGCTCTGGGACAATTTTCCAACATAAACAACGCCAAGGATATTTTAGCCGCTCTTTTTATGCAGACCGGGAACCCGATAGTAACGGGGAAAGGGGGAGTATTCGTTTCCGCCTTGAATCAATCGAATTTGTCCCAAGTGCTTGGTTCTTATACGGATTTTGCCAATCCCTTGAAAGCGGTTTACAGCTGGAACAAATCCTTGCCAAACTCGGCGGACGCTTTTAGTTCCGGCAGTTTGGTCTTTTATTTCGGCTTGGCTAGCGAAGCGAATATTTTAAGCGAAAAGAACCCGAATCAAAATTTCGGCATGGCCCCGATTCCTCAAATCAAAAACGCCGGTTTCAAGCTCACTTCCGCCCGGGTAACCGGCATCGCGGTATCCGCTTTTTCCAAAAACTTAAACAGCGCTTTTGTGGTAGCAAACCTTTTGGCCACCGGGGACTTTGCCAAGCAGTTTGCCGCGGCGGAGCATATGGCTCCGGCCCGCCGGAATCTTTTGGCCCTGCCCGACCCAAGCGATCCGTTTCAAAAAGTTGTCTATTCTTCAGCTTTATATGCCCGATCTTGGCCGGATCCGTCCTCTAAAGACACGGACAAATTGTTTCAACAAATGGTGGAAAATGTACTCTCCGGCAATTTCACTCCCGAAGCGGCCATAAACGACGCCAGCGCCAAGCTCGGCATATTATTGAACAAATAATTTTTATGCCCAGAAAAATTTTTAGAATATCGATTACTCTCTCCGTCATTTTTATCTTCGGGTTCTTTTCTTTTAGCGCCGGCGGCGAGAGAGCTTTCGCTCAAACCCCGCCGCCGGCAATCGCTGTAACCAGTCCAGCAGATGGAGCCTCCTTCAAACCAGGAAGCAATATAGAGTTTATTGTCACTCTTTCAGGAGATTACAGTTCCTATGAAAGCGGGGGATATAAGATAAATTTTACAATGGCGGATAAAAGCGAATTTGACGCTCATCCCAACACTGCTCCAAGGACGGTTTTCTGCACATCATACAGTAAGAGCGCGTTTCCCAATGTCTGTTTTTTGAATAATGCTCCGGCCGGCCAATATGCCATTAATGCGGTAGTGCGTGACAATATTAATGATAATTACATCACAAACAGCAGTTTTATATACATTAATGTCTCCGCTAATGGAAACAATAGTATTTCTCTAAAGCCGACAGTTTCAATTTACGCCGATCCGAAAATAGTGGACTATAAAAAATCTTCTAACATTACCTGGAATTCCATTGGCGCTGTGGGTTGCCATGCGACGAATCTGTATTCAGAGGGGTCGGAAAGCGATGTTGATGCTTTCTCTCCTCTTGGCGGAGTGGAAACCGGGCCATTGAAAAAAGATACAATAATTACCATATTCTGCAAGAATAAAACAGGAGTAGCGGGTGATCCGTCTTCTGTGACAGTAAAAGTAAATTCATTAGCGCCGGTGATTACAAAATTTTCCGCCAGTTCGCCTTCTTCTAAAACCTCAGGGAGCAGTATTAAGGTAACTTCCGGAAGTTCGGTTACTCTCTCTTGGGCTTCCACCGGTGCGCTTTATTGCCGGGGGGAAGGGGACAAGGCCTGGACAGGCACCAAACAGGATACCTCCGGAAGCGAAACATTAAACGATATAACCGAAGACAAGTCTTATGCTTTAGTTTGCGTGAATCAGGCGGCTGATTTGAGCACTCAAGAAAGCCCGGCAAAATATATCACAGTCACTGTATCGGGGAGCGGGGGAGGAAACGACGGTAAGAAAAGCGGGACTTCCGGACCCACTCGATTAGTGCCGTGCACGGATAAATGCGGATGGAATGATTTTATTACCCTGGTGAACAATGTAATAAATTTTATTCTGATTGATTTGGCCGTGCCCTTTGCCGCCATTATGTTCGCTTACGCGGGTGGATTGCTGATGTTCTCCGGCGGGGAAGTGAGCAAGCGTGAGCAAGCCAAGAAGATAATAATTAATGTAGCCATAGGTTTGGCAGTGATAGCCGGGGCATGGATTATCGTGCATACCGTCTTCTCCATCCTGGGCTACGACGCCTCTTGGATAGGATTCTGAAATGTTGTACAATATAAAACAATTTATGCGGAAAAATTTTGGGATAATACTGATAATTGTCCTTATGCTAGTTTTGCCGACAGTTTCTTTTGCTGACTCTAGGGTTCCACCTCCTACTCCTACCCGGGATATGAAAATTCAAAACCCTCTCGGCGATAAGGGACCTAACACTATAAACGATTTTATTAGAACCATTCTTGAGGGCGCGTTTAAGATAGGCATACCCCTGATCGCCGTAGCAATCATATACTCCGGTTTCCTTTTTGTGTCCGCCCAGGGAAAAACTGAAAAATTGGAAACGGCCAAAAAATCGCTGACTTATACTTTAATCGGGGCAGCTATCCTTTTAGGCGCTTGGGCCCTGGCCCAGCTCATTACCAATACAGTGATTGCTTTATAAATTTAATTTAAAATTATGCCTGCCACCATATTTGATATTCTAAACATACTGGGAAATATCTTGGGCACTCTTTTGCCTTTTTTAATTAGCGCGGGAGTAGTGTTTTTTGTGTGGGGAGTGGTGGCTTATGTGATAGGCAGTGACGAAGAAGCCAAGACCAAAGGACGGGACAGAATGATTTACGGCATTATCGGGCTGGTGGTGATTGTGGGAATATGGGGGCTGGTCAATATTGTACTCAACACATTTGGACTGGATAATAATATTCCCCAAAATATTGTGCCCAACACTTCCGGTCTGGTTGTTAACGGCCCGTGCAATCAGACCACCCAAAATGTCGGAGATTTGCTTTGCCGGCTGGGCAATATAATAAACAGCATAATTCCGTTCTTGATTGCGGTGGGAGTGATAATTTTCGTCTGGGGAGTGGTGGCTTATGTAATTGGGAGCGACGAAGAGGCCAAGACCAAAGGGCGGGACAGAATGATTTACGGCATTATCGGATTGGCGGTAATTGCTTCCCTCTGGGGCTTGGTGAACGTGGTGATTTCCACATTTAATCTTGATAATAGCAGTGCCGCCGGGCAGTTCCTTCAACAAACCGCCACCATTGGCTCGGGTTCAAAGGGGTGCGGCGGTCTACCAGCCACCGGAGCAACTCTGGCTGACCTGTTCGGCTTTGCTACCTGTCTCATTACCCGGTCCATCATCCCGCTCATTCTGGCTCTGGCGGTGCTCCTGTTCGTCTGGGGAATAGTGCAGTACGTGATATCGGCCGGGAACGAAGAGCAAAAAGATCGCGGAAGGCAATATATGATCTGGGGGATTATCGCTCTAACCGTTATGATTTCAGTCTGGGGCATCGTGCGCATATTGGGAAATACCGTCAATATTGACTACGCCATTCCGCAGGTAAAGAGTCAGTGAAGCCAGTCCTTTCGTAATCCACAGCAAGCCCTTTTGCCTTATTTTGTGTGCTATAATTGAAGCATTATCAGTAATCCCGATTATCGGGGATAATTATGAAAAGCAAATTAGCAGTATTATCAGCCTTCTTTTTTGGCCTGGCGGCCGTTCCGTTCGCCGCTTCCGCCCAGATATCTTGCAATGACCCGCGCATTTTTCCCGGCACTATTCAATCCATCATCTGCGTGGTAAGCAATATATTAGGAGTTTTGCTTCCGGTTTTGATCGCTCTTGGTGTGATCTTCTTTGTGTGGGGAGTGGTGCAGTTCGTGATCGCTCAAGACGAGGAAGCCAAGACCCGCGGCCGGGACAAGATGATTTATGGCATCATCGGGTTGGCGGTGATAATCGCCCTGTGGGGATTGGTAAGAATCGTGACCAATACTTTCGGCCTGAACCAGGGCACAGTGGTTACTCCGCCCATTCTTCCTTACTAGAGAGATAATAATATAAGATAATGTTTGATCTGTTTTTCCCGAATGTGGCGTACGCCGACGCGGTGGGCGCTTTCATGTCCAAGGTGGACACCCTGATCATCAATCCATTGATTGTGCTTCTTTTCGCTCTGGCTGCCGTATTTTTTGTTTACGGGGTATTCCAGTTTATCACTAACGCGGAGAATGAAGAAAAAAGAACCGAAGGGAAAAATCATATGCTCTGGGGAATCATCGGCCTGACCATTATGCTCGGGGTCTGGGCGATTCTTAATATAATTCTGAACACTTTTAATATTCGGGGAGTGAATCCAGAGCAGGGGACGGTGCATCTTGATAAATATAGTCCGCCGAGTCCGCTAACGGGACCAAAGTAGGGCCCAAAAGGCAGAAACATAAAGATATAGA
>JAKALJ010000011.1:0-1397 GCA_021813175.1 bacterium
TTTAATCTTGACAATGTTTCGTCTTTTCCCAGAATCTCTGCGATGATGAAGGGATCCGGGGATCTTTCTAGTCCAGAAAGGGCGAAGCGCACCGGGTGCAAAAGTTTTCCGCGGCCATCCAGGCCTTCCGCGACTTGCATCAAGACGCTTTTTATCTCCTCTTTTTTAAAATCTTGCACGGCCGAAAGCGCGCTGATGGCTTTTCGCAGATTTTCTTTTGTTTCTTCTGCGGTTGTTCCTTTGAATGATAGCTTTTGTCTATCAATCTTCGGCCGGACAAAGAAAAATTCTAATTCCTTTTCCTTCACCATTGTGTCTATGTCACTGAACTTTGAGATTCTTTCCAGAATAAGCGGAACCAGCTTCGGGTTGCGTATTTCTTTCGGTAAACGCTCCAGAATCAAGACTTCCAGCTCTTTTTCCGGTTTCGTTTTTAAATGCTCCTTGTTTATCCAATCCAGTTTCTTTTCGTCCAGCCGGGCCCCGGATCTTTGCACTTGCTCCAGCTTAAAAGAATTTACAAGCTCCTCTTTTCTAAAAATTTCCTGGTCCGTGCCCGGGTTCCACCCCAGGAGCGCTAAAAAATTAATCATAGCTTCCGGTAAATATCCTTCTTTCCGATATTCAAGCAGGTCCTTGGCCCCATCCCGTTTGCCAAGTTTCTTTTTGCCATCAGGAGCCAATATCGGCGGCAAGGTGGCGAAAAGCGGAGGCAAAACTTCAAGCGCTTCATACACCGCCAGGAACTTCGGAGTGGAAGAAATAAATTCTTGCCCGCGCATCACATGAGTCACCCCCATTTCAATATCATCTACGATATGCGCGAAATTGTATGTAGGATAACCGTCGCTTTTAATCAGGATAAAATCGTCTAAGGCCTCCGGGCCGGCGGAGAGTTCTCCATACACCAGGTCGTTCCATTTAGTTTCTTTGATTTCCGGCGTCCTAAAACGCAGAGGTTTTGTTTCGTCCCATTTCTCACGATTTTTCCCCTCCCCTGACAAATACGCCGGCCGGTGCTCACGGTATAAAAAGGGCTTACCGGCAAGTTCGGCCTGTTCCCGAAATTCATCCAGTTGATCGCTGGTATATGGATCCGGATATGCCAGTCCTTTATTTATTAAAATCTGGGCGTAGCGCTTATATAGTTCCAGCCGTTCTGATTGCACATACGGTAAATGCGGTCCGCCTTTGTCCGGCCCCTCATCCCAATCCAATTCAAGCCATTTAAGACATTCTTTGATATGGTCTATGGACCCGGCTACTTCTCGATCCTTGTCCGTATCCTCGATACGCAAAATAAAAGTTCCGCCATTTTTTCGCGCCCAGAGCCATGCATACAAGGCTGTTCTGACTCCCCCCACATGCATAAAGCCCGTAGGCGACGGAGCAAACCT
>JAKALJ010000011.1:1497-13729 GCA_021813175.1 bacterium
CAGTGCAGAACGCGCGATGAGCAGGCACTATGCGCAATCTGCGCGCAATAAAAAATTCACCGCTCGTGCGCTAATGCCATATCCACTAATTCGCGGGCAATTAGGAGAGCGGCATCGGGCTTATAGAAATTTTCTGCTGATTTTGCCATTCTTTCCCAGATTTCCTTGTCTCCGACTATCCTGTCAATTTCCGAACTCAAAATATTAGCCGTCATATTGGCTTCTTCTATGACGCTGGCCGCCCCCTCGCGAGCGTAAGCAAAAGCGTTTTTTATGGCGTGATCCGCGTTAGATTCAGCAAAGGGTATGATAATGGAAGGCACTCCCCAGGAAGCTATTTCAAAAATTGTGGAGCCGGCCCGAGAAACAATGATATCCGCGGCTCCGGCCGCCATTTTCATTCCGAAAGAATTTAAAAAATTTATCGGATAGTATCTGGTTTTGCCTTCATTGCGCAAGAGCACGACCTCAGCCCGCTCGGTAACGCTTTTATAATTCAGCACTCCCGTTTGGTGGATAACCTGGTAACTTTTTATCAGTCGGGGCAGAGCGTCCAAAACGGTGTTGTTTATGATTTCGGCCCCTTGCGATCCCCCTAAAACCAAAACTGTAGGCAAACTGGATTCGAGCTTGAAATATTTCATAGCTTCTGCTTTATCGGCCTTATGCTCTATTTCTCTACGCACCGGCTGGCCTGTCCAGGCCGTCTTCTTTATCGGAAAATATTTAGCTGCTTCCGGATAGGAAACTGCGACCTTCTTTGCAAATTTTCCGGCCCAAAGATTTACCCGTCCGGGAGCGGCATCGGATTCATGGATTAAAACAGGTATGCGCAGCAGTCGGGCCGCAAATAAGGCCGGAAAAGAAGCGTATCCTCCTTTGCCGAAAACAACATCCGGGAAGATGGAAAAAAGCATATATATGGCTCCCAGTGTTCCAAAAAGAGTTTTGAAGAAATCTGAAAAATTCTGAAGGGAAAAATAGGTGCGGCGCTTGCCGGTTTTCACTTTTTCAAAATGAAGTCCGTTTTCAAGCAAAAGCTCCCGGTCGTACGGCTCGGTGGAAATATAATAAAGCTTGGCGCCTAAAATATTTTCCTCATCAATAATATCGTTCACTTTCTCGGCAACAGCTATAATCGGATAAAAATGCCCGCCGGTGCCTCCTCCGGTAAATGCGATTTTCATATTCTCTTCTGCTGGTATTTTGACACGTTAAGTAAAATGCCGGCGGCAGTCAGATAAATCATAAGAGAAGTGCCTCCGTGGCTCATAAAAACAAGAGGCACTCCGGTAAGCGGAAAAACTCCGATAATGGAAGCAATGTTCATAAACGACTGCGCCGTTATCATTATAACAATACCTGCGGCTAAAAGTCTACCGAAAGCGTCGGGACTGCGGGAAGCGATCCGTATTCCCCGCATGGCAAAGGTGAGGTATAGAATGATGACCACGCTCGCTCCGACGATTCCCAATTCCTCCCCGATCACCGCGAAAATGGAATCCCCTTGGGGCTCAGGCAGAAAATTAAATTTTTGAATGCTTTGTCCGTATCCGCGCCCGAAAATCCCGCCGGATCCGATGGCGATTAAGGATTGCTGGATCTGATAGGCGGAACCTTGCGGATCATTAGAGGGATTGATGAAGGTTTCCACTCGGCTCTGCAGATATGGAGTAAAAAATACTAAACCGGCTAAAACCGCGGCCGCGATAGTTCCGATACTCAAGATATATTTTAATTTCACCTCAGAGAGAAAAAGCATGGCCATGCCGGTAACAGCAATCAGGATGAAACTTTTTGTATCCGGTTGTTTTAACAGAATCGCGGCCATAAGAGCAAGCATTCCTAAAAAGGGCAAAATGCCGTATTTGAAACTCTGAGACCTGCGCTTGGCCCAGGATAGAAGGGCTGCGAAATATATGATAAAGCCGAATTTTAGAAGTTCCGCGGGTTGTAAGGACAAGGGCCCAATCTCCAGCCACCTTCGAGCGCCCTGCTTTATGACTCCAATGTGCGGTATAAATACAGCAGCGGTAAGCAAAATAGAGCCCATAAAAATATAAAAAGCGTATTTGCGCCAGAATTTATAATGCACCTTGTAGGCAAAATACATTCCAAAAAGCCCGAGTGGAAGCCCGAGCGCAAACTGGCTGATCAGTATGGAATAGAAGGTGGATCTGCTCCTGGCCAAAATTCCCAAAGAAGCGGAAAAAAACATCGCTAATCCTATAAAGATGAGCGCAAAAAGATTTATCAGTAAAAATTTGTCTGCTTTTTTCCCCGTCATTTTTTTGCCAAATCTTGCCGATCAAGGCTCCCACCTGGACCCTGGACCCAAGTCTGAACGGGAGCCATTCTTTTCTTCTTACTTCCCTATTGCTTGCAAAATTACTCCAAGTATGGCAAACACCACGGACAGCACCCAAAAGCGCATGGTAACTTTATAGGAAGGCCAACCCAGCGCTTCAAAATGGTGGTGCAAGGGAGCAAGTTTGAAAATCCTTTTACCGTTTCTGAACTTGCGGGAAAACGCCTGTAATATCACAGAGCCCGATGTAAGTACGAGAGGCATGGCTATAATGGGCAGAATGAGCACTGAATCGGTAAGAAAAGCCATGGCAGCCAAGACAATAGTCAGTCCCATAATCCCCGTCTCTCCCATATAAAAGCGGGCGGGCGGAATGTTAAACCACAAAAATGCAAGTATGGCTCCGGTGATCACGGCCGAAAAAGCCGCAAGGTCCATTTGATTATTGGAGTAGGAAATAAGGGCATAGGCGGCAAAAATTGAAGCAAGCACTCCCCCCGACAATCCGTCTAGCCCATCTATCACTCCTCCTGAAAAAGTGGCAAGGGCTACGATAATGAAGGCAGGTATGATCAATATGCCAAGATATATATCACCTCCAAATGGCACATGTATGGAGACCATACCAAGTTTGAAATAGAACCAACTTCCGATAAGCAGAGCGATGGCCGCCACCAGAATTGCCTTCCACTTGCGCCACGTTACATTATCTCCGGAAAATCTTCCTTTGTCATAAATTTGAATGAGATCGTCCCATAATCCGAGCACCGCCCCGAGAAGCAGAGTAAAAAATGGAACCAGTGTCTGACCCCGACTCAAGAAATTAAGCTTCTCACTTGTTTCCGAAGGCAGAAAAATAGAAACGGCGTAAAAAAACGCCGTTACTGACAGAGCTGAAATCCAGACAATTACTCCGCCAATGCGGGGGGTCTTTAGTTCTTCATTTCCGTTATGAATCTTCTTAAAATCTCCATTTGTAGTGGATTCATCTCGTGAATGTTTCCGCCACATCTTATGTTTGAAGAAAAAATGGGTGGCGAAAGGGGTAATGAAAAGGCCCATGAAAAAAGCCAGCACGGTCGGAGCAAAAATCTTCACCAGATTCATCAGCATATTCCACTAATTATACCCTAATACACCTCTTTTTGGTAGCACGATTCACAATAGATGACCTCTCTACGGTCTGGCGCATAGCTCGTTTCAAATTCATTCGGACAGCGACCAGTTGGCTGTGCCCCATGGTCATGCTCAGGGTTCTGACACATACATTGGCGATGCCACAGCTTGAAAGGATTTTGGCGTTTCTCCCTTCTCTTGTGGCGGCAATAAAAACATCTTCTTGGAATAGGAATAACCATCTTCTTATAGAAAAGTAATTCGTTTTGCACTATCTTGTAATTCCTTCCGCAATCCAAACAACACAGGATCTGGTCTAAAATACCGTCCGGAACGTCATTTATGGAATCTGGAATATCCTCCGGAGGCAGTGTCTCCCTACCGGAAGTTCTTTGCATATTTTCCTGCCATTTATATCCTCTGCTTTTCGCCTCTTCTCTGGAAAGAGGAAAAGGGGCCATAGCACTGGATTCGTTGTAGCCGAAAGGGGAAAGCTCGGCCGGATAAAATTCTCCATATCTGTACTTGTTCCCTATTTTATCTGCGTACGGAAAAGAATTCATCTGTTCAATTATTTTCGGCACCAAATTTTCATATTCTTCTTTAGTGTATTGTTTATTCAAAATGCAGTAATTTCCATTGCGCAGTGCGGTACATCCAAAAAGATGCTTGGAAGAATGGCAATGCTGGGTGTATCGGAGATCTTGGCTCTTCACGGAAAACAGGGCGAAGAAATTCAGCTGAGACTGGTCACAGGTCACACTGTCGTAACACTCGGATACCTGGCCAGTCAGGGTAAGATCTGCGGAATCCTTGTCTGTGGTTACGAATTGGCAATCTCGGCAATTCTCGCATTCCCTAGCCACAAAGCAATTTTTCAAATTCTTGCTGTGCCCCACGAAATCCCCTGTGCAATTCAGATTTTGGTTCCGAAGCCAGGCGTATCTTCTCCTTTGAGAAAGTAAAAATTCGTCGTATTCTTTCTGAGCCTTTTCCACCCCGCTCCAGGTATCCAGGTGATAGCTTTTCAGTATCTTTTCATATTCTTCCTTGGAATATTCCCTATTTTTGAAACAATATTTCTTATTCAACAAACCTGCGCACATAAAGCAATCGGTGCAGTTCCGGCACTCGTACATAAACTGGGAATCCACGCAAAGAGAGCAAATCTGTGAATACTTCAGTCTGTACGAATGTCCGCAATTTATGCACTCGTACATTGACTCAGTTTTTGCCAGTATATTGGAACAATCCAGCATATCTTTCCCTGCAATTATGAAAAAACTATACATAATATTTTCCACGTACCATCCGGAAAAAGACATATAGCAATTCTTGGAAAACCACCAGTCGTGGGTATACTCGCAATTCAAGCTGGCAATACCGTCATCATTTACGATAGCCATCTGCGGCACTCTTTTTAGAAGTTCGTTAAATTGCGTAAAAAACGGCTTAGAAAAATTGTAATCTCGACCGTAACTTTTCGGGTCCCATTTGTCGCTCCACCAGCATTTGTTACAATAGACAATTATGCCGGAATCTGGCGAGTAAATGGAGATGACTGATTTTCCGCACAATTCGCACTTTTTAGAATACAGAGACAAATTATTTCTCCACGCCCATCTCCTCTGCCTTCTACATTCCGGACAAAAAGTGGGTGGCGGCACTTTTAATTTTTTATAGAAGCCGAAATAGTCCGGCTCAATGTTGAAGGTTAATTTGCAGTTTTGACAGGTCTTTGTTCCCTGTTGCATGCTAATATTGTATAACTTTTTTCCTTGACACAAAAGTGGTGCCTGTTAAAATGCAAGTGTTTGGGGATTTATCCACCGATTGTGTTGAACATTCTTATCTAGTTCATGTCGTAAATAGTATCGACAATTTTTTCCACGTCAGTGAAGCGTCCTTCGTGTGTGGAACCGAGCACGGTAATGGCAATCTCGTGTCCCGCTGCGTTTTTAAAAATCACCGACAGATTTCCACCCGCCATGTCTGTTGTTCCAGTTTTGGAAAATAAAAGGTTGGGAATCCTTTCCGTATTAGGGTCAGTATTCTTCACAGTATGAGTAAAGCCTGATAGTGATTTTACGGTGATTTCCGGCAGGGCTGTGGAGCTGAAAATATCGGGGTAATCACGCAGGGCGAAAAGAGCCAATGTATTCACGTCCCGGGCGGAAGCGTATGACCCGGCTTGTACTGGTACGCCTGCCTTATTGCCTATATCGAGCCCGGTTGGGTCCAGGAACAAGGCGCTTTTAAGGTCTATGGCTCTGGCTTTTTCGTTCATTTTATTTAGAAATTCTTTCAAATGCCCTTCTGCTAAGGCGTATGCGCCGTCATTCGCGGACGACACCAGAGTAAACCTGGCCAGATCCCCGACCTTCCATTTTTCTCCTGAAAGAAGGCCGTAATTCCCTTCCAGATTTATGGCTGCGGGGGAAATTGTGATTTCACCGTCTTCTCCGTATATATTCAAAGCCACCAGCACGGTCATAATCTTGGTCAAGGACGCGAGAGGTAAAGGCACGGTAGCGTTTCTGTCGTATAACTCTTCTCTTTCTCTGGCATCATAAACGGAAACAGCCTTGGCCTTAATGTTTAGCTGATCCAATTTAGCGCCTATATGCGCCAGCCGATATTTCTTCACTTGTGCCGCGATCTCCGAGCGTTTGTCATCCTTCCAAGTTCCGTAAAGAAAAAAAATGGTCAATAACGCGGTCAAGACGAACAAGACTGCTAATTCTCTTTTTTTAGTTTCCGACATTGGTCCCCTCCTCGATTGAAATACTACTTTCCTTTTCTTCTTTCGCTTCTTCTTCCCGCATGTTGTCCGCCGCTTGGCGCAGTAACAAAACAGTTTCTGTGTATCCGGGCAGTTCTTCCACGGATTTCACGCCCAAATACGACAAAAGCTCAAAAGTGGGGCGATAAATGTATCGCCGGCTGTCCTTGGGATCAACTATCTTTTCTACCAGTCCCCGCACCGAAAGAGCCCGCAGAATAAAACTGGAATTCACTCCCCGCACATAGTCAATTTCGGCCCGAGTGGCGCCATTTTTGTAAAGAACAATGGAAAGCGTTTCCAGGGATGCCTTGGACAGGTCTTTGTTTAGCTCTTCCTTCTGCAGTTTTTCAAAAAGCCCGGAAAGCTCCGGCGCGGTCCCAAAGGCAAGATCATCATCTTTTTCAAGTAGAACTATTCCTCTGTCCGAAAACGAATTCTTTAATTTCTCTATTGCCTCGTTCAGTTCTGTCTGTCCCGCGTTCAAAATTTCCCCCAGATTCCTACGAGACACTGGTTCCCCTTTCCAAAAAAGCACTGCCTCTATTTTTTGTTCTAAATTCATAGGTCTTGTTCTATTTCCTGCTTTTGCATAATAATATCTTCAAAATTGTTTTCCTGTACTGCGTCCAAGAGTCCCTGGCGCACGAGTTCAAGCATGGCCAGAAACGATACGATCACTGTCACTTTCTCCTCCTTGGTTTTTGCTCCCCCGCTCCACTCCCTGAAATTCAAACGTAGAAATTTTTTGATCCGCTCGGTCAGATTTTCAATCATCTCTTCTATGCTTATCACTTTCTTCACCTCCACTTCCGGCAATCCGTCAGCCAGCGGATCTTTCTTCGGCATCCGGCCCAATACTTCGCCCGTCAGGGCCATCATGCGCTCTTTAGTAATCTGCCCGTCCGGCAGAAATACGACAGTTCCCTGTTTCCTTTCTAATGGAACAAAAATCATTTTTTTACCAAACTTAGATTTGATTTCGAGGCCGAGGCGCATGTATATATCATACAGTCTTAGCCGTTTCTCAAGATTTTTTATATCTCCTTCCTCCTCAACCGAAAGATCAAGATTCGGTAGGAGTGATTTTGACTTTATAAGGATCAAAGTCGCGGCCACCACCATAAAACTTGAAATTTCAGAGTGATTCGCCTTTTCCAGGGCGCTTATATATCTTATATAATCCTCGGTCACTTGCGCCAGAGACAAGTCATTTATAAAAAGCTTCCGCTCTTCCACCAGAGACAAAAGCAGGCCAAAAGGTCCCTCAAATACGGGGGTCTTCACGTTATAGGAATTTTCCAGAGTTTCAGTATCCATTTTGTCCGAACTTTACCGTCATATAGTAGCATTTTTTGGTAAAAAAATATATACTAAAAAATCACTGACACATTTTCTAGAACTGAATTTATGCAAAAAAAGAGAACTAAAAGCGTTCGATTATCAAAGAATGTCACCCCGATTGAATATGACATTCAATTGAAACCCGACTTGGAAAATTTTACCTTTTCCGGATTGGAAACCATCACTCTCAATATGACCAAAAGCGTCAAAAAGATTACCCTGCATTCAAAGGATATTGAAATAGACACGGCAGATATTGATGGGGAATTTGCCAAGATTTATTATGATGAAAAAGCGGAAACGGCCACGCTCGCTTTTCCAAAAGTTATACCGACCGGCAGACGGAAGCTCGCGCTGGTGTTCCAAGGGATTCTCGGCGACAAGATGCGCGGGTTTTACCGGAGCAAGTATCACGCGGCCGGCAAGGAACATCATTTGGCCACTACTCAGTTTGAAGCCACGGATGCGCGTCGGGCTTTTCCCTGCTTTGACGAACCGGCGCAGAAAGCCGTATTCAAAGTTTCCTTGGTAGTTCCAAAAGGGCATACCGCCATTTCAAATACTTTGCCTGTATCCGTGAAAGAACACGAATCAGGGTACGAGATCGTGCATTTTTCCCCCACTCCCCGGATGTCAACCTATCTCTTGGCTTTTATTGTTGGTAAATTCGAATTTTTAAAAGCGAAGACAAGAAATGGCGTACTGGTACGGGTATTTACCGTTCCAGGCAAAAAACACCAGGCAAAATTTGCCTTGCGGTGCGCGGTGAAATGCCTGGAATTCTACGAAAAATATTTTGATATTCCCTATCCTTTACCGACCATGGACCTGATTGCCATTCCTGATTTCTCTTCGCTGGCCATGGAAAACTGGGGAGCCATTACCTTCCGGGAGGCGGGTATCCTGGTGGATGAAGGGAATACTTCTCTGGCTACCCGAGAGCTGGTGGCGGAAGTTATCGCCCACGAATTGGCCCATCAGTGGTTCGGCAATTTAGTCACTATGGAATGGTGGACCCACCTGTGGCTGAATGAGGGTTTCGCCTCATATATTCCCTATCTTGCCATTCATAAAATATTTCCAAGATGGAAGGTATGGGAACGCTTCATCACGGACACATTAAACATTGCCTTGCGCTTGGATTCGTTGAAAAATACCCATCCGATAGAAGTGAAAGTGCGCCACCCGAACGAAATAGGGGAAATTTTTGACGCGGTCTCATATTCCAAGGGCGCTTCGGTGATCGCCATGATCGCCGACTATTTAGGTGAAAAAAGTTTTCGGGACGGTTTGCGGTATTATCTGAAAAGGCATAGCTATAAGAATACCACAACCGAGCATCTGTGGCAGTCGTTTGAAAAAGTTTCCGGCAAGCCGGTGCAAAAAATAATGAAAAATTGGACAAGCAAAGGAGGATATCCGCTAATCAGAGCGGAAAGAAGGGATGCGAAACTGTATCTTTCCCAGGAACGTTTTTTTTCTAACCCCATCTCTCGGGTGAAAACAAGGGATAGGACGCTCTGGCAAGTACCCATATCCTTGGGCACGGGTAAAAAAATGTTTCTTTCCGAGAAGAAGGCATCTGTTTCCATTTGCGCGCCATGGATAAAGATAAACAACGGGGAGAGCGGGTTTTTCCGAACGTCTTATTCGCCCGAAATGCTTGTGGATTTGCGCGTGCCTATTGAAAAGAAACTGTTGCCTTCCTATGACCGCCTCGGAATCGTGCGAGACCTTTTCGCTCTGGCGGAAGCCGGAATTATTTCCGCGGTGGAAGTATTGGAATTTTTGAGCGCCTACCGGAAAGAAGACAGCTATGTGGTGTGGATGGAAATAAGCCGGGGGCTTTCCCAATTGGAACAAATTTTTTACAAGCAGAATTTCAGTCCGTTTATTATTCCGCTTTTTTCTCCTTTGCTGGAGCGTCTGGGATGGACACCAAAGGGAAATGAGACGAATGCAAACATACTTCTTCGGTCTCTTGCTGTCGCTCGCCTGGGCAGGGCGAAAGATCCGGAAACAGTGCTTCGAGCCAGAGCCCTGTTTCGCAAGCGCGTACACCCGGATATACGAGGCGCTGTATATTCTGTCGTGGCTGTAAATGGCGGGAAAAAAGAATATAAAGAAATGCTCCGGAGATATAAAAAGGAAACTCTGCATGAAGAACAGAATCGCATCGGCGCGGCTCTGGGAGATTTTACTGATCCGAAAATTCTAAAGAAAGTATGCCGATTTGCCATCTCCAGGAATGTCCGTGCCCAGGATACTGTTTCCATTCTTTTCGGAGTGGGCCTGAATCCGGCAGGCCGAGATATCTGGTGGAGCTTTGTGCGTAAGCACTGGAAACTTCTTTCTTCCCGCTATGGCGAGGGCATCCAGGCCTTGGGACGCCTGCTTAAGGCCATATCCTTGAGCCCGGAAATGAAGCACCTGGTTTCATTTAAGCAATTCTTCAAAACCCACAGTCCGACCGGCGCCGAGCGTTCGGTGGAGCAAGTTTTGGAGAAACTGGAAAGCAATGTGGCGTGGGCAAAAAGAGATGGAAAGAAGGTGGAAGAGTTTCTGAAAAAATAAAGGGGTCTCATCGAGGACCCCATAAAAATAATTTTATGACTGTGAGCAGCAAGCTCACGGCCATAAACCAAAAACTAAATTTTCCCCATTTTGATAATTCTACGGAAGACAGAACCTCCCGTAGTTCGCTCTCCATCCACCAATCATAGAAGTGGACAAAAGCGATGCCAGTAATGCTGGCAAAAAAAACAAGATTAACCAACAGAGAATCTACATCCTCTGCCAGGCAAATTAAATTTACCACTGCCGCAAGTGCGACAGTAACAAACAATTCTTGCCCGATTTTCGTGGCAAGAATTTTTTCAATTACTTTCATAGAACCTCCTAAATTTTTCTTAAACTAACATTAAAAAGTGGCAAAGTAAAGTCATTTTTTCCACTTAATATTATTTGCTCCCATCTATTTTAGCCGCCAAAATAAAATCGTTTTCAGAGAGGCCACCAATCGAGTGAGTGGAAAGTTCCAGTCGGACCCGGTTGTAGAAAATATGAATATCCGGATGATGTCCCTCTTCCTCCGCAATTTCGGAGATTTTATTCACGAAGTTCACCGCTCCCAAAAAGTCTTTAAATTTGTATTCTTTTGAAATCTGCTTAACATCATCCGAAAGCGTCCAGCCAGAAACTTTCGCCACATATTCTTCCGCCTGCTTTTTATTGAAAAACATTACTCCCCCTTCGCAAGGCACGCATTTCTTTTTTAACAAGTCGTTCATAATTTTATTATGGAATAGTGACGAGAGCCTTGCATTATGGCGTCAGCCGATTCATATCTCGCGGAAAAAGTATTGCCTCCTTCACGTTACCGAGGCCGATTATCTTTTCTGTCAAGCGGTCAATACCAAAACCGAAGCCGCCATGCGGAGGCAGACCGAATTTAAATGCTTGCAGATAATATTTATATCCGGGGTGTTCCGGGTCCAATCCCGCCGATTTCATTTGTTCCACCAATTTCTCATATCTGTGCTCCCGCATCGGGCAAGTGGCAATTTCCAATCCGCGGAACAAAAGATCCGCCCACAGCACTGTGCTTGGATCTCTTGGATTCACCATGTGATAAAATTTCATGCTTTCAATAGGAAACTCTGTCACAAATACCGCCTCACAGCCGTTTTCCTTCTTGGAATATTCGCAGATCCAGCGTTCTTCTTCGGGCCGGACGTCTTTTTCGCCAATGGTATTTATTCCAGTTGTTTTTGTATACATTTGATGAAGCTCTTTTACCGTATATCTAGGAATTTCCGGCTTAAGAACCAGTTCTGGAGCGTTCCACGACTTCAGTTCTTCTTTATGCTCTTCATAAATTTTTGTAAGCACATAGTAAAGGAGTTTCTCTGTCATTTTTAAAACATCCTCATGTGATTCTATGAATCCCATTTCCATATCGAGCATTGTGATCTCGCTCACGTGCCGGGAAGTAGTGCTCGGTTCCGCCCGAAAAGCCGGTCCTATCTCAAACACCCGTTCAAAAGCGCCCACCATGATTTGCTTGTAGAACTGAGGACTCTGGGCCAGAGTAGCCTCTTTGCCGAAGTAATCAAACTTGAATACCTCCGCTCCGCCTTCAGTGGCACCGGCTAGGATTTTAGGAGTCTGAATTTCCACGAATTCATTCTCTTTCATGAACTCGCGGATATAGCGGTTCAACTCACTGCGGATCTTGAATATTTTTCTCTCCTGAATATTCCGCACTCCTAAAACTCTGTGCTCAAAAAGAGTATCAAGATTTTCCGACTTGTGACCTAGAGGCTTGTCTATCTCTATCGGCGGCACTTCGGTCACCGGCAGGAGCACAGTCAGCTTTGGCTCATGAATTTCGACCTTTAGGGGCGCACGGGGTTCTTCCACCGCTTGGCCGGTTATTTCAAGCACTGTGCCGAGCTGCAGGCCGTCCAGCTTGTCGGCTTCACTTTTGTCCTCCACCAGAATCTGGGCTACGCCGCGGCGATCCCGTAAAAGCACGAAGGTCATCCCGCCCATGGCCCGCTTCTTGTGCAACCAGCCCTTGAGGAGTACTTCCTTGCCGATATGGCCATTGATCTCATCTGAAAGAATTCTTTTTTGCATGTTAAAAATTGTAACATAAACGGAAAATAAAAACAGCGGGA
>JAKALJ010000011.1:13829-15775 GCA_021813175.1 bacterium
GCCCGCTTCTTGTGCAACCAGCCCTTGAGGAGTACTTCCTTGCCGATATGGCCATTGATCTCATCTGAAAGAATTCTTTTTTGCATGTTAAAAATTGTAACATAAACGGAAAATAAAAACAGCGGGAGGATTTTGTCCCGCCCGCTGAATATCATTCTTCCCAACCACCTCCGGTGGCTGGTTCTTGAGCCGTTTTGGACCAAGAATGATTTAAAAAATCTCTCCAATTTTCATTTCTTTTTTTCCGTACCTTTTCGGATACGGAATAGAATTTTTTTTGCTTCTCTCTGGTTTGAGAAGCTTTTTCTACAATTTCCCCCCTTTTTAGGTCTGTCAGTTCCATGTAAACCTCCGATTAAAGAACTATGTTCCCAGCGCTCAACACAACTTATTTTGAGGCTGGTGTATAAGTTTCATTTTCAAACTCATGCATCAGACTCAAACTTTTTCCTCCCTAACGAAAAACAGCTCCGAGTTTCGGTTCGGGGCTGTTTTTCGTTTTTATATTTGAATTCTTTCTGGTACAAAAACTACTGCCCCTTGCCGATGAGGATAAACCAGGTGGTGCAAATAGTTTTTATATTCTTCAATTTCACTGCCTGCATATTTTATAACACGCTTTACTCTTTACAAAATCAAAATCTGTGGAAAACTCATCTGCTACAAGCTCACGCCTATTTTCTTCCGGATTTCGGCCATTTTCCTCTCCGCCACTCTTTTTGCTTTCTCTCCTCCTTCTTTGAGGATGCCTAGAGCCCCGGGAATGTCTCTAGCAAGGGCTTTTCTCTGCTCCCGCATAGGGGCGATAAATTTTTCCAAGTCTTCAATAAGCATTTCTTTTAGCTCTTTATACTTTCCCGCTTTTGCATGGTACAAGAACCGAAGTTCTTTATCTGGGCGCAAAAGTGCATGGATGGCAAACACGTTTTTGGGAATGCTGGCGACGGAATCAGTTACGATACCCATCACGTATTTTTTGATCTCTTCTGGTTCGGCAAAAAGCGGAATAGTATTCCCATAGCTTTTGGACATTTTTTGTCCGTCCGTACCCGGCACCGTGGCTACATCTTTCAAAATCATCGGCTCCGGTATTTTGAATGTCTTTCCATATAGGCGGTTAAATTTTTCCGCCGTGTCTCGGGCGTATTCCACGTGCTGTTTTTGGTCAGAGCCGACCGGCACTATATCAGTATCATAAAGCAGAATATCCGCGGCCATGAGCATGGGATAATTAAAGGTGCCCACATTTATTTCTTTGTTTTTCGCTTCGGCGTCCTTAAAAGCATGAGATCGCTTTAGATAGGGCACTGTGGTAATGGTGTCAAAAATCCAGGCCAGTTCGGTGTGCTCCGGCACGTCGCTTTGTTTGAAGATGGTCACCTTCCTAGGGTCCAGGCCTATGGCCAGATAATCCAAAAGAACCCCGAGAATGTTCTTCTGCATTTCCTCCGCGTTCTGAATAAAGTTCAGGGCGTGATAATCGGCAATCATGGCGTAAAATTCGTAATCATTTTGAAGCTCCACAAATTGCTTCATAGCCCCGAAATAGTTTCCGAGATGCGGAGCTCCGGTCGGCTTTACCCCCGAAAGGGCTATCTTTTTCTCCATAACAACATAATATCATATTTTCAAATTAGGGGGACAGGTCGGGAATATTCTTTGACGGGGTGTCTCGCAGGCTGACGAGCCGAGAGGCAGCGCTCCGCTAGCAAGCGGAGACAGCGACCCCGGAAAAGAATATCTCCGACCTGTCCCCTTCTTTATGTACTTTTTTCCACATTTTAGTAACATTTTTAGCCCCCGCAGGCTCTGGCAGGCCGTATTGTACCGTGCTAGAATGCCTCTATGCCAAGAGCTTCAAAGAGTAATGGCGCCCTAAGAGTGCCTCCTCAGAGCATCCCTTCCGAACAAGCCGTGCTCGGTTCCGTTCTCCTGCGCAAGGACGC
>JAKALJ010000011.1:15875-19707 GCA_021813175.1 bacterium
GTATTGTACCGTGCTAGAATGCCTCTATGCCAAGAGCTTCAAAGAGTAATGGCGCCCTAAGAGTGCCTCCTCAGAGCATCCCTTCCGAACAAGCCGTGCTCGGTTCCGTTCTCCTGCGCAAGGACGCCATTTACGAAGTGGAAGATATTCTTTCCCCGGATTCCTTTTACGCCCCAAAACATAAGCTGATTTATCAGGCCATGCTGGATCTCGCTTCCAAAAACGAGCCAATTGACACTCTTTCGCTTTCCGCCCGCCTCTCGGAGCAAAAAATCTTGGAAAATATCGGCGGGAATATTTACATTGCGGAACTGGTGAATGGAGTGCCTTCTTCCACCAATGTTCGGCACTACGCGGAGATTGTGCAAAAGAAATATATTTTGCGCTCTTTGATAGAATCCGCGGATTATATCTCCGAGATGGCTTTCGAAGAAAACAGCGGAAACATGGAAGAAATTTTGGATGAGGCGGAGCATAAAATTTTTAATATTGTTTCCTCCCCTATTAATCAGAAATTTATTTCCTTGAGAGACGCTCTGCCGGAGGCCTTTGAACGTATTGAAAAGCTGCACGAGCGAAAGGGAGAATTGCGCGGACTGCCTACCGGTTTCCGCGATCTGGATACCATGCTTTCCGGATTACAAAAGTCGGATATGATAATTCTTGCCGCGCGGCCTTCAGTCGGAAAAACCACGTTAGCTCTTGATATAGCCCGTATGACTGCCACAATTCATAAAAAAACAGTGGGTATTTTCTCTTTAGAAATGTCCGCTCAACAGCTCATCGACCGCATGCTTTCCGCCGAATCCAGAGTGGACGCCTGGAAAATTCGCACCGGCAAGGGCCTGCATATAGAGAGTGATTTCGGCCGCATACGGGACGCTATGCATCGGCTTTCCCAGGCAAACATTTATATTGACGATCAAGCCGGCAATTCCATCGTGCGCATGAAGGCGGCCGCCCGGCGCTGGAAAGCGGAAAAAGGGCTGGATCTCATCGTTATAGATTACTTGCAGCTTATGAACACGACCAAGAATTATGATTCCATGGTAAACCAGGTCACAGACATTTCAAGGTCCCTAAAAGCGCTGGCCAAAGAGCTTGACGTGCCAGTGCTGGCTCTTTCCCAGTTGTCAAGAGCGATTGAAACACGCGGGGGAAAGCCTAGATTGAGCGACCTTCGGGAGAGCGGAAGTCTGGAACAGGATAGTGACGTGGTGATGTTCATCCACCGGCCTGGTTTTGGCAAGGACGATTCGGAAAAAACGAATGTTGCCGAAATTTTGATTGAAAAGCATCGAAACGGTCCTACCGGAAAAGTGGAACTGTATTTTGACGAAAAAACCACTACTTTTTTGAATATGGAAAAGAGTAATTTGAACGAATTTGCCGCACCGGGCGCGGGAGCGGGAGTGGAGGAATTTTAGGACTATGAACGCCGCCGATAAACTTGCGGAGATATTCAAAGAATTTCCCGGCATTGGCGAGCGCCAGGCCCGACGCTTCGTATATTTTCTCTTGGCAAAAAACCCGGTGTATGTGGAAGAACTGATAAAATTACTGTCCTTGTTGAAAAAAGAAACCAAACGATGCTCAGAGTGCTTTCGTTTTTTTACTGAAAATCAACATACACCGCGCTCTAACGGAAAAAATACTGATGTCTGCGATATCTGCGCAGATCCGGACAGAGATTCTGCTTTGCTTATGGTAGTGGAGAAAGATTCGGATTTAGAGAGCGTGCGTAAAAGCGGAAACTTTGCCGGCAAATATTTTGTGCTTGGGGGCTTGGTGCCGATCGTGGAGAAGGACACTCCGAAGTTTGTCCGAATCAGGGAACTGAAGGAAAGAATAATGAGGGGAAAATCCGGAATTGCCCCCGGTAGTCCTGCGAATCCGCTCAAGGAAGTGATCCTGGCCTTCTCCCTTTCGCCCCAGGGAGAACACACTGATTTTTATGTGCGGAACGAAATCAAGGAGGCTGCTCAAAAAAATGGCGTAAAAATATCTTCTCTGGGTCGGGGGCTTTCCACCGGCACTGAACTTGAATACTCGGACAATGATACCATTAAAAACGCTTTGCTTAACAGACAGTGAAAAGGCAGGAGCCGATTTATTTTATTAAACCGCGTCTAAAAAATAAAGGGGTAATACTTCCTTGAGATTTTATGGAAAAAATTTTTGGAAAATTCAGAACTAAGGACGTTTCAATCGGGGCAAAAATACTCACTACCGCTCTATCTATCCGGTGGATCGGCTGGGGTTTGGCGGAAAACCTTATCCCTGTTTTTATTTTTTCTTTCTCCGCCAACAGCTACGCTCAGGCGGGCCTGCTTAAATCTTCTTACGACCTGGCCCTGATTTTACTGTTTCCTATCTTCGGGATGCTTGCGGATCGTTTCCGCGCTTCTACCTTAATTCTATTCGGCTTGGCTATTTATGTAATAACCGGTACCAGCTATTTGTTCGCCGGCCTCACCGGGCTGGTTGTTTTTATCGTGCTTGCTCGAGTGTCTAACGCTTTCGGTTACGGACTGGATACTGTGGGGAGAGAGACATACTATCGCAGGAGCAACCCTCCCGCGCGACTGGCTACGGTGTTCGGATATTCTGACAGCATTTCCAATTTTTGGTGGATCGCGGCTTCTTTGGCGGGAATATTTCTACTAAAATATTTTTCCATTCCCTGGCTGCTTTTTATGATCGTTCCCACCACCATGATATCCTTCTACATCGTGTGGAGGTGGCGTAAAAACGCCGGAGAAAAAACGCCCTCCGTTGTCAAAGAAAAACTGAATTACCGGGAAATATTGAAGGAGCTCGGGACCTGGAATTATCAGCTTCGGCTAATCCTGATTTTGAATTTTTTCCTTTCGGCCGCATTCGCCATTATCGGCTTCTTCGTCCCGATTGAGATATTCATCGGAGGCAGCGGCTACACCCCGGTGATTTTGTTCGGAGTGATAACTACCCTGCCATTTCTGTTCGGTATTTTCTGGGGAAAATTCTTTGACCGAAAAGGGCCGAGAGTATTTATATACGGGCTTTTGTCTTACGCTGTTTTACTTCTTTTCCTGAGTATTTACCGTTCATATGCCCTGGTGCTTGCCATCGCTTTTGCTATCAGCGTTATTCAGGAATTTATATCGGTGGGCAAAGAGGAGCTGGTCACGGTATACGCCAATCCGGAACATTTCGGCCGGGTAGACGGACTAATGAGAAGCGTTATGAACATCGGTTCCATGACCGGACCAATCATCGCGGGAGTGATTATTGACGCTACCGGAGGAGAAAAAGTGATTTTCGCGGTCTTGGCCCTGTGTATGCTTTTACTCGCTTTGGGTTTTGCTCTAGAAGGCCGGCGTCTGCATTTGCGAAAACTTACCAAGGAAATATAAATAAAAAGGAAGCCTTGTCCGGGTGTTCATCGGGATAAGGCTTCCTTTTTATTTTATAGAAGTTATTTTTACTTTGAAATACGGCTGGCGGTGCTGATTGCGTTTCAGGTAACGGGATTTCTGTTTGTATTTCATAACCAGAATCTTCCGGCTGCGGCCGATTTCGGTAATCTCCGCTTCAACTTTCGCTCCCGCAATATAGGGTGTGCCGATAGAAGTATTTTTTCCATCGTCCACCAGAAGAACCTTGTCAAAAGATAACTTGTCCCCTTTTTTAAACTGCTCCCCTTCCGGCGAAGGAGTTTTTACTTTTTCAATCAAAAAAACATCTCCTTTCGAGACTTTATACTGTTTCCCTCCTGTTTGTATCACGGCAAATTCCATATTTCTCATCTTATCTTACCTTTCCCGAAAAATCAAGAGAAAAACTTCGGCGG
>JAKALJ010000012.1:0-5294 GCA_021813175.1 bacterium
TAAGAAAACATAAGGAAGCAGGAAGCCTTGCCCCGATGAATATCGGGGCAAGGCTTCCTTGGTTAGTCCGGAAACTAAAGGGCTTGGGAGATTTTCTGCGCCACCTCTTTGGCTTCACCCTCTCGGTAATCGCGCCGACCGTGCCACAGGCCGAAACCATCTCCCTTTATTCTCGGAATCACGTGCATATGCACATGAAAAATGACCTGTCCGGCGGCCGGCTCGTTGTTTACGGTAACATTTATGCCATCCACTCCGAGGGCTTTCTTTACGGCCACACTCATACGCTTGGCGGTCTTGGATATATCCGCCAAAGTTTCTTCGGGTATGTCATAAATATCCTTAAAATGCTCTTTTGGAATTACCAGCACATGCCCGATGTTCACTGGTTTGATGTCTAAGAAAGCCAGGATTTTTTCATCCTCATATACTTTTGTGCTTGGAATATCTCCCTTTACAATTTTACAGAAAATGCAATCGTTCATAACACGATTATAACACGGAGTCCCGGGCGGCCAGAATAGCTCTCTTGTGTTTAGCCATGGTATTCCGGTTGATGTTGAGTTCGGGCACTTCCGTTGTGCGGCGCAGAAGCTCTGCGAATTTTTGGCGAAGCCGGAACAGTCCGAAGGCGCGCGCCTCCTCCGCGAATTTTTTCCAATCAAATTCGGGCAAAAAAGCCAGACTGAAAATATCCAGTTTGTCTTTTTCTCCTTTAGGTGTGCCTTCCCGTTTATGCCAGGCATAGAGTTTAAGGAGAAGAAGGATTTCCAGCATTGGCAACCGGAATCCTTCCTTTACCACTGAGCGCCTTATGATCTCCTCGGCGGGAATACCCAGCTCCGAATAGTGGGGCAGATATATATCTACGTCAAATTCTCCTGTCTTGATCTCGTATTTCTTCAGCCGGTCGTTCTTCCATAAGGAGTACATTTCTCGTATTTTCCCGAGTTCAGAGTATTCGGCGATCAAATCGATGTCCTTTGATTTGAGCGAATGGGTATAGGCAAAAACCGCCCATCCGCCGATCAGGGTGAAGGAAAAATGCTTGGACAATTCCGAGAGAAAAATGAAACTTTTTTCGGTGATTATGTCGTGATAGTATTGCATGGCTTCAAACGAACATTTTCGCCTTCAGGGCGGAAAGAAAATCCTTGGCATACCAATCTCTCGTGTTCCAGAGGTCCGCGAAAGTCTGGGTGTCGGGAGTAGTACGGTTTCCGTAAAGCTCAAGGAAAGGATCTTTTTTCAATACGAACAGATTGGGCCTCCCTTTTTCTTTTGGAAAGCGTTTTCTGAATTCTGGAACCAGAGAAGGGTCGGCGTAGAAATAAACGGAGTCGTATTCGGCCGGAGCGTCTTTGTGCGCTTCCATATAGGAGCTATAGCCGCCGAACACACATCCGGCCGGCGCCAAGCCCTCCATTTCCTTGGCGTTCATGGGAACATGGGTCTCATATATAATATCACCCGCCAGGTTTCTTTTTGTAGCCCAGATATAAAGCAGTTTTTCCATATCCGTTACGGAGAAGCTCCGTCCGGATACCAAGACCGCCCCTTGAGCGCGAGGAACGGAAAGAGCATTAAAAACAGTACTAAGAGAGAAACCGAACTTTTCCGCCAGTTCTTTTTGGGTAAACAGATATTTCTTTTTACTAATGGCGTTTTCTAAAATTTCCCGCCAGATAATCTCTTTTTTAAGCATATTATAGCTGGTTTTTGAAGAAGTTTCGATTTTAGTATCCTTTTTTACCAGTCTTTTCGATTATATTCGAAATAACTATAATGTCAAGCGGGCGAGGTAATATACAAACTTCTTTGGCGGTTTTTGGCCTAAAAGAACTACTGTTTCGTGCTAAAATCTCACTATGCAAAAGTATGGCGAACTACTCCGGGCGCTGTTGGAGAAAAGGAGAATTACAAATACGGAAGAAGCCGAGATATTTCTGAATCCCGATTACCAGCGGGATTTTCATGGTCCATTCTCAATGAAAGATATGCGCAAGGCGTGCCAGAGGATACTGGAGGCGGTGGACAAGGGAGAGCGGGTGGTGATTTACGCCGACTACGATTGCGATGGCATGCCTGGAGCGGTGATAATAGAAGATTTTTTCAAAAAGATCGGGTTTGAAAACTACGAAGTGTACATTCCCGAACGAAACTCCGAAGGATACGGTCTGAATCATGAAGCCATAGACCGTTTTGCGGCGGACGGGGCGAAGTTGATCATAACTGTGGATCTTGGCATCACGGCTGTGGAAGAAATCGCCTATGCGAAGAAAAAAGGCATTGAGACCATAATCGTGGACCATCACCTGCCGCCAGGTTCGCCGTCCGTCTCCGCCAGTTGGAGTGGATTGCCGGACGCTTATGCTATCTTAAATCCAAAGACGGACCAGTATCCGGAAAAGATGCTTTGCGCCGCAGGAGTGGCTTTCAAACTAGTGCAAGGACTGATCAGTGTTGCGAGTGAGAGGGAAGCCTTGCTTCCAAAGGGAAGCAAGGCTTCCCTCTCGGCTTCCAAAAGGAAGCAAGACTTCCCGTTTCCTCCGGGTTGGGAAAAGTGGCTTCTGGATATGGCTGGCTTGGCCACGCTTTCCGATATGGTTCCGCTTCTCGGAGAGAATCGGGCCATGGCCTATTTCGGCTTGAAAGTTTTGCGGAAGTCGCGCCGGCCGGGTCTGCAAAAACTTCTGCAAAAAATGCGGATAGACCAGGGGCATCTTGCTCCGGAGGACGTGGGCTATATGCTTGCTCCGAAACTAAATGCCGCCAGCCGGATGGATAGTCCCCGCCGGGCCTATGAGCTTCTGGCCACGGACAATTTGGCGGAAGCGGGGGCCTTGGCGGAGCATCTTGCCAGGATAAACGACGAACGCAAGATTATAGTAACCGGCATTATGCGCGAAGCGAACAAACGTCTAGCCGAAAAAAAATTGGCTGAAGGTCTTGGGGAAGTGCTGGTGCTCGGCAATCCAAAGTGGCGGGTGGGAGTTTTGGGCCTGGTAGCCAGCCGGATTTCTGAAGAATATGAGCGTCCCGCTTTTGTATGGGGCAGGGATGAGAATGATTGTATCCGCGGTTCTTGCCGTTCGGATGGTTCGGTTTCGGTGGTGGAACTGATGAGCGAGACTCAGGAATATTTCACCGAGTTCGGCGGGCACGAGCTGGCCGGAGGCTTCGCGGCCGATGCAGAAAAAATACATTTTCTGGAAGAAGCTCTGCGGGGCGCTTTCGGCAAAGTAAAAAAAGAAAAACCCGAAGCCGGGCCGGAATATGATCTAGCGCTTCCGCTTTCGGAAGTGACTATGAAGAACTGGAAGGAGATAGAAAAAATGGAACCATTCGGGCTGGGCAATCCGAAGCCGGTGTTTCTTTTTGAGAAGGTAAGGACGGGAAGTATAAAAAAATTCGGAAAAAACGGCGGGGAGCATCTAGAGATTACTTTTTCGGACGGAAGGGAGACGAAAGTGAAGGCAGTTTCTTTTTTCAGCGGGGAAGATTCATTCAAGGTGGATATCTTTCCGGGGGCCTACGTGAATCTCCTTGCCAGCTTTGATTTATCGCGTTTTTTGGGCAGAGAGGAATTGCGTTTGCGCATTATTGACATTCTGTAGATACCACTTTACAACAATGTAAAAGTGGTCTTTTTCTTTTTTTATACTATGATGGTAAGCATGTCGCGTGGAAAATTGATGATTTATACGGACGGAGCGGCCCGGGGGAATCCGGGTCCGGCCGGCTGGGGAGTAGTGGTGGTAAAGCGCGAGCCGCTCGCTCTGGGCAAAGGGCCGGAAGTCCGGCATCGCAGTTATCAGCCGCCCAAACGGGAAGTGACAGCGGAATTTGGCGGAAAGAGCAAGCGGGCCACCAACAATCAGATGGAACTTACCGCCGCCATCCGGGCGCTGGAGTATGCTAAAGAAAAAAACCTCGGCCTTCCTCTGGAAATTTACGCTGATTCAAAATACGTGCTTTTGGGCGTAACCGAATGGATCAAGAAATGGGTAGCGAACGGCTGGAAAACGGCAGCCAAAAAGCCGGTGCTGAACGAGGAAATGTGGCGGGAACTACACGCCTTGTCCGAAGACCTGAAACCGACTTGGTTTTATGTGGAAGGTCACAGCGGAGACATATACAACGAACGGGCGGACGAGATCGCCACCGCCTTTGCCGATGGCCTGGAAGATAAAATTAATCTGAAAAAGCCATGAGATAATGAAAGATAAAATATTCTATATAATTATTTTTGGATTCCTGTTAGGAGCGCTGGCGCGCTCCTTTCTTTTTGTTCCTGCCTCTGTGCCGGAGCCGCCGGCCGGCAGAGTAAAGGAAGGATATGAAGGAATAGTAACAGAGGAGCCGGAGGTGCGGGAGAAGAATCAGAAACTGACCGTAGAGACGAAAGAAAAATGGAAAATTCTGATCACTGCCAGTTTGGAAAAATATTTTCGGTATGGAGACGAGGTGCGATTTTTTGGTTTGCCGAAATTGCCGGAGAATTTTGTCACCGATCAGGGCAAAACTTTTGATTATGTGAATTATCTCCGTAAGGACGGAATTCTTTACGTGATGAACTATCCGAAGATTGAAATCATCGCGCGGGGGAAGGGAAATTTTTTAAAGTCCGCGCTTTTTTCCGCCAAGGAAAAATTCTTAGAGGTGATTGGCGCAAATATTCCTAGCCCTGAGTCGCTCCTTATGGGCGGGCTGATTCTCGGAGAACGTTCCGCTTTTAGCGCGGATATGAGGAAAGAATTCGTAAACACCGGCACGATTCACATGGTGGCTCTTTCGGGCTACAACGTGACCATCGTAGCCGATTGGATTATGCGGTTACTGTCTTTTTTGCCAAAGTTTGCCGGTTTTAGCGCGGGCATCTTTGGTATTATTCTTTTTGTAATTATGTCCGGCGGGCAGTCTACCGCCGTGCGGGCCGGTATCATGGCAGTGCTTTCGCTTCTAGCCCGGGCTTTTGGCCGGCCCTACCAAGCGGGAAGAGGGCTCGCTCTGGCGGCCCTCGGTATGACGCTCTGGAATCCGTTGATAGTTGCCTATGATGTTTCTTTCCAGCTTTCCTTCATTGCCACGGCGGCCGTGATTTTTGTCACTCCAAGAATTGAAAAATATTTTTACTGGATAAAATTCAAATGGCTCCGGGAAATCGCCGCCACCACTACCGCGGCCTACCTTGGCGTATCTCCTTACATCTTTTTCCAGATGGGTAATTTTTCCCCGGTGGCCCTGCCGGCCAATATGCTTGTTTTGCCGGTCATTCCGCTTACCATGCTTTT
>JAKALJ010000012.1:5394-15891 GCA_021813175.1 bacterium
CCGCCACCACTACCGCGGCCTACCTTGGCGTATCTCCTTACATCTTTTTCCAGATGGGTAATTTTTCCCCGGTGGCCCTGCCGGCCAATATGCTTGTTTTGCCGGTCATTCCGCTTACCATGCTTTTTGGTTTTGCCACTGGATTTGCCGGCCTTTTCTCGCCATATCTTTCCGTGCCTTTCGGGTACTTTTCATATATTCTCCTGCATTACGAGCTTTGGATTATCGGGATACTGGCAAAAATATTTTGAAATCTGGGGACAGGGCGGGAATATTCTTTGACAAGGCTTCCTTACTTTCTGGCGTCGGTAAAGTTTTGCTCGATCACTTCCCAGTTCAGATTTTCAAAAAAAGCGTCAATGTATTTTTTCTTTTCCGAGCTCGGGTAGTCGTAAATATAGGAATGCTCCCACATATCCAGGGCCAGTACCCACTTCGTGCCATTCAATTGTCCCAAGTGCTGTTCGTCTATCCAGTGCATGACCAACTGTCCCGTATTTTGATCCCAGGCGAGCACCGCCCAGCCGATGCCGCGAGTGACAGCCACCGTCTTGAAAGATTCCACGAATTTTTCAAAAGAAACATCTTTCTCTATTTCCTGTTTCAGGGCAGATCCGCCCGGCAGAGATTTGGCTCCGCCGGAAAGAGACTGGAAATAATATTCGTGATTGCGCATGCCGTTAAATTCAAAAGCAAACCGACGATAAAGTTCTCCGATAAGAAAAGCATTGTCAGCAGAATCAGCCGATAGTTTCCCAAGTTTTTCCCGGATAGAGTTCGCGTTTTTCACATAACCCGCGTAGAGCTTCAAATGTTCTTCAATGTTTTTTTGGGAGATACCTTTAAGTTCGCCGATATTGAATTTTTTTTCTTCAAAATTTTTCATATTTTTCTTTATATTTTATTTATAAGCATATGCTAGGTTGGGATAAATGAAATACCCAACGGTCACATCTAGAGGATTATATCACATCGTTCTTGCGGCTGGGCTGTGTCTCCTGTCGGTATATCTATTTTCATTGGATTGGCGTGATTCGCATCGCGGGCTTACCCTTGCCATGCTTAACATAGGCCAAGGGGACGCTTTTTTTATAGAGTCGCCGACCGGCACCCAAGTGCTCTTGGACGCCGGACCCCCGCGCAGGATCCTGGGCCAGATGGCTAAAGTAATGCCCGCTTTTGACCGCACCCTTGATGCTGTTATTATCACCCATCCTGACGCCGATCATATTTCGGGCTTCATGGATATTCTGGCCAATTACAAAGTCGGGCAGATTTTTGACCCCGGTGTTGCCGACGATACTGAACTGTACCAGAGCATAAAAAAAGAAGCGGAAAATAAAAAAATTCCGACCATTCTCGCCCGCCGGGGCATGCGCTTGGAGCTGGGCGGCGGGGCGATAATAGATATTCTTTTTCCGGATAGAGATGTGCGGGATTGGGAGACCAACGCCGGCTGTATTGTGGCCCGTCTCCTTTACGGTGACACTTCCGTTTTGCTTACCGGCGACGCGCCAATAGATACCGAAAGAATTATTCTGTCCGAAACCCCTCCCGTCTTTCTTCAAAGCACAGTCTTGAAGGTCGGACATCACGGCTCAAAAAATTCCAGTTCGGCGGAATTCGTAAACGCCGTTTCTCCGAAATACGCCATGATTTCGGTTGGCAAAGACAATAAATACGGCCATCCCGCCCAAAGAGTCCTGGATGTTTTAGCCGAAGCCGGAGCGAAAATATTCCGTACCGATTTTCTCGGCACCGTAATTATGAAATCAAACGGCAGGGTGCTAGAATGGTCTTATGAAAGATAAGCAGATCGAAAAACTTATAAAGGCCGAAGAACAAAGGCAGAAAAAAGTGATAAATCTTATCCCTTCGGAAAATTATGTTTCCAAAGATGTACTTCTGGCCATTGGCTCCATTTTTGATAATAAATACGCCGAAGGATATCCGCGCGCCCGATATTATGGAGGTCAAACCAATACGGACAAGCTGGAAGAATTGTGCCAAGAGCGCGCCTTGAAGCTTTTCAAACTGCCGAAAGGTCCACCTGGCGGATGGGCGGTAAATGTCCAGCCGCTTTCCGGTTCTCCGGCAAACCTCGCCGTGTACGTGGCTCTTGCGCCGGTCGGAAGTAAGATTATGGGCCTGCCTCTTTCCTCCGGCGGACACTTGACGCATGGACAAAAGGTTTCTTTTACCGGAAAAGTTTGGACCCAGGTGCCGATAGTTTTGGATCCGAAAACCGAACTGGTGGATTATAAAAAAATGAAGGAAGATGCCGCGCGCGAAAAACCTGCCGTCATAGTCGTCGGTTTTACCGCATATCCGCGCGTAGTAGATTTCAGAAAATGTCGGGAAGCCGCCGACGCTTGCGGAGCGTATTTAATGGTAGATATGTCGCACTTTGCGGGTCTGGTGGCTGGCGGAGCGTATCCCTCCCCTTTTGAATACGCGGATGTGGTAACCAGCACTACTCACAAAACCCTGCGGGGCCCTCGAGGGGCTCTCATTTTTTCCAAAAGAGACGAGCGGGGGATAGACAAAAAAATAGACAGGGCCATTTTCCCTGGGTTGCAAGGCGGTCCGCATATGGGGCAGATCGCGGGTATAGCGGTGGCTCTCAAGGAAGACGCTTCTCCCGCTTTCAAAAAATATGCCAAACAAGTGGTGAAAAATGCCAGAGCTCTTGCGGCGGAACTCGCGAAGCTCGGCTGGCGAATCATTTCCGGCGGGACCGATTCCCATCTCGTCCTCATGGATACCTGGATGGGCGGCAAAGGCATATCCGGCAAAGAGGCCGAAGCCTTGCTTGAAAAGAACGGTATCATTTGCAACAAGAACACTATTCCGGGCGAGACCCGCTCGCCTTTTGATCCTTCCGGCATCCGTCTGGGCACTCCAGCCGAAACCACCCGGGGCCGGAAAGAAAAAGACTTCATCAGCATCGCTCGGAGGATTGATAAAATATTAAGAGGAAAGAAATAAAAAACAGAAAAATTATCCTTATGGTGAATACTAACAAACGGGGAAAACTGATCGTGATTGACGGCACGGACGGGAGCGGAAAAGCGACCCAAGTAAAGCTCTTGGCCAAACGTTTGCGAAAGGAAGGGAAGAAAGTATCAGTGCTGGATTTTCCGGAATACTACAAGAATTTCTTCGGCAAATTTATCGGGCACTGTCTTTCTGAACAGTATTACAACTGGACCAACATCCATCCGAAGATCGCTTCCATCGCCTATGCCGCGGACCGCTGGGAGTCTTCGAAAAAAATCAGGCAGTGGCTTTCAAAAGGTTACATCGTGCTTGCAAACAGATATGTGAGCGCCAATCAGATTCATCAGGGAGGAAAGATAAAAAACGCGGCCAAGCGGGCGGCTTTCATAAAATGGCTGGACAAAATGGAGTACGAGGTTTTTAGGATTCCAAAACCCGACAAGGTCTTTTATCTATCCGTGCCTATGCCTGTCATTCTCCGGCTGATCAAGGAGCGGGACGGCAAAGGCGCCCGAGCATACATGGGCAAGAAGAAGGATATAGTGGAGGGAGACGTAAACTATTTAAGCAATTCCTATAGAACCGCCGAATGGCTGGTCAAGCGGGAAAAGAACTGGGAAAAGATAGAGTGCGCCAAGAATGGAATGTTGGAAACGCCGGAGAACATACATGAAAGGATTTGTGCCAGAATAAGGAAGATCATTTAGTCATGGAATCTGGTAAAATAAAACTGGGTAAATATAGGCACTTCAAGGGAAAAGAATATAAAGTGATCGGTACGGGCAAGCACAGCGAAACACTGGAGGATATGGTAATCTATCGCGCGCTTTATGGAGACAAAGAGATATGGGTCCGGCCGCTCAGGATATTTACCGAAGAAGTTGAGGTGGACGGAAAGAAAGTGCCGAGGTTTGAATATATAGGTGGATAATTTTAATAAATGAAGATCAAAGTTAAAAAACTAAAGGAGGAGGCGAAATTGCCGAAGTATCACCACCCGGGCGATGTGGGAATGGATTTATTTTCCATGGAAGAGGCAATGATACCACCGGGCGGGCACTATTGCTTTTGGCATGGATTTGCTCTGGAATTTCCGGCCGGATACGCCGCCATCATAAAAGACAAGTCCAGCATTTCCAAAGCAGGCCTGCATACCATGGGCGGGGTGTTTGATGCCGGTTTCCGCGGGGAATACAATACTCATCTGGTAAATCTTTCAGATAAGCCATATACGGTGGAAAAAGGCGACAAGGTTTCCCAGCTTTTGATTGTGCCGGTGGAAATTGTAGAATTAGAGGAAGCCGAGGAACTTTCCGAATCTTCCCGTGGAACGGGATCTTTTGGAAGCACTGGCAGGAAATGATGAAAGAAAAAATAAAAAAACTTTTAGACGAGGCGCTGTCAGGGCCGGCGGATTTTACCGTGGAGCATCCGGCTGATCCCAAAAATGGAGATTACTATACGAACGCCGCCTTGGTGTTATCAAAGAAAACAAAAGAAAACCCGAGAGAGCTGGCGGAAAAAATAATTTCAAAAATAAAAAAGATGCCGGAGATTGAAAAAGCGGAAATGGCCGGAGCGGGTTTCATTAATTTCTATCTTTCCCGTAAATTCTTTGCGGACAGCATCGCGGAAATCTTGGAAAAGAAAGAAAATTTCGGCAAAAACAAAAATCTGTCCGGGCAAAAGGTAATGGTGGAATACACCGACCCGAACCCGTTCAAGGAATTCCATATCGGCCACTTAATGAGCAATACTATCGGCGAATCGATTTCCCGGATGGTGGAAGCGTGCGGAGCGGAAGTGAAGCGCGCTTGCTACCAGGGCGATGTGGGCATGCACGCGGCCAAAGCAATCTATGGATACCTGAAACAGAAAGATTGGCGTATTGCTTATGCATACGGTTCCCAAATGTATGAGAGCGACGACAAAGTGAAGGAGGAAGTACTCGAGATAAACAAAAAGCTGTATGAGCGTTCGGACGACGAGCTGAATAAAATTTACGATGAAGGAAAAAGAGCGTCGCTGGAAAAATTTGAGGAAATATACAAGAAGCTCGGCACCGCTTTCAATTATTATTTTTTTGAGAGCGAAACTGCCAAGCTCGGGAAGGAAATAGTGGAAGAAAATCTCGGCAATGTATTTGAAAAAGGAGAAAAGGGAGCAACAGTTTTTCACGCGGAGAAATTCAATCCGAAATTGCACACCAGGGTGTTCATCAACTCCGAAGACCTGCCCACTTATGAAGCCAAAGAGCTGGGCCTGGCCAAGCTGAAATACGCCAAATTTCCCTACGACCGGTCCATCGTGATCACCGGGAACGAAGTGGACCAATATTTCCAGGTGCTTTTGGAAGCGATGAAGCGCGTGTTTCCGGAATTGGCTCAAAAGACCAGGCATATTTCGCACGGCATGTTGCGCTTGCCTTCCGGCAAGATGTCTTCACGCACTGGCGATGTAATCACCGCCGAATCCTTGCTCGCGATAATCTCCGAAAAAGTTACGAAGAAAGTGAAAGAAACCAACCGCGGGGGAATGACAGAAGAATTTATCACTCAGGTGGCGGTAGCCGCTCTTAAATATTCCATCCTGAAGCAGTCTATCGGGTCGGACATCATTTATGATTTTGAAAAATCAATTTCCTTTGAAGGGGATTCGGGTCCCTACCTGCAATACTCTTACGCCAGAGCCAGATCGGTGGCGGAAAAAGCGGAGAAGGAAGGAGTGCTGATGAATTTAGAAAATATTCCGGAAAATATCTCCGAACCGGAAAAACTTTTGTATATATTCCCGGAAATCGTAGAGAGGTCAACCCGGGAATTTGAGCCGCACCACGTTGCCACTTATCTGATAGACTTGGCTCGCGCCTTTAATGCATACTATAGCAACACCAAGATCGTAGGCAAAGAAGATCCGCGTTCGCCTTTCAAAGTAGCCCTTACCGAAGCGTTTTCCATCGTGATTAAAAACGGCCTGCGCCTGCTCGGCATCCGGGCGCCGGAAAAGATGTAAAAATAAGGCTTTTATGCTAAAATCATCTTATCATGGCCGAAGGAAAAGAATCTCCGAAATCCGAAGCTATCAGTCGCGAGGAAAAGATTTTGGAGTTTTGGAAAAAAAATAATACTTTCGAAAAGACTCTTGCGAAACCCTCTCCGAAAGGGGAATATATATTTTATGAAGGCCCGCCCACGGCCAATGGCCGTCCGCATATAGGCCATTTTGAAGCGCGCGCGTTCAAAGACGCTGTTCTCCGATATAAGACCATGCGCGGATATCATGCGCGGCGGAAAGGCGGATGGGATACCCATGGCTTGCCGGTAGAACTCGGGGTGGAAAAAAAACTAGGCCTGAATTCCAAGAAGGCCATAGAAGAATACGGCATCGCCAAGTTTAATGAGCAATGCAAAAGGAGCGTCTGGGAATATATGGACCTTTGGGAGAAATTTACCGAACGCATCGGTTACTGGGTGGATCAAAAAAATCCCTATGTTACCTATCACAACGATTATATTGAATCGTTATGGAATATCGTAAAGAAAGTGGACGAGCAAGGGTTGCTTTACAAGGACTACAAAGTGGTCCCGTGGTGCCCGCGTTGCGGCACGGTTCTGTCTTCGCACGAGCTGGCGCAGGGATATGAAGATGTGAAAGATTTGTCGGTGTATGTGAAGTTTCGTGTGAAGTTTTCGCCTGATGCTTTTGTGAAGGTCCTTTTGAAATCTGCCACCCGGCAGATTTCAACCCCTCGCCCGCCGTTCGGAACCGACGAACGGCGGGCTCGGCCAGACCATTCACAAAATCATTCAGGCGAAAACTTCACATATTATATTCTTGCCTGGACCACTACGCCCTGGACTTTGCCGGGTAATGTCGCTTTGGCGGTAGGGGAAAACGTAGATTATGTAAAAGTAAAAAAAAACAATGAAATTTTCTTTTTAGCCAAAGAAAGAATTTCTATTCTGGACGGAGAGTATGAAATTTTGGAAGAATTGAAAGGCAAAGATTTGGTCGGCTTGGAATACGAGCCGCTGTATCCGTATCTTAAAAAAAATATTTCCGAAAGTGAGCGACCGAAACTTAAGGGGGCATACAAAGTATACCCTGCCGATTTTGTCACTACCCAGGATGGCACCGGGGTGGTGCACACGGCCGTGATGTATGGCCAGGATGATTTTGTGCTTGGGACAAAGATCGGTTTGCCGAAACACCATCTGGTCGGCCTGGACGGAAAGTTCCTTCCTGGCACCGACTTTCTTGAGGGCAAATTCGTTCGAGATGAAGAAACGGCGGTGGAAATCATCAAGGATCTGGCGCGCCGGAGTCTGCTTCTGAAAAAAGAAAAATACGAGCACCCATACCCATTTTGCTGGCGCTGCCATACCGCGCTCATATATTACGCCCGGGATTCCTGGTATATCAAAGTTTCCGATCCGAAAGTAAAGGACAAAATGATTTCCGAAAACCAAAAAATAAATTGGGAACCGGCCCATATCCGGGACGGACGTTTCGGCGAGTGGCTAGGGGACATAAAAGATTGGGCTATTTCCCGCGAGCGATACTGGGGTACGCCTCTGCCGGTGTGGATCTGCGCCAAGTGCGGCAAGCGGGAGATTATCGGCAGTGTAGAGGAACTGAAGCGGCGCACAAAAAAATCGGGCAATTCTTACTTCTTGATGCGACACGGGCAGGCAGAGAGCAACCTTAAAGACATGATAGCTTGCAGAGTAGAAGACAAGGATAACTTGACAGATTTAGGCAGACAACAAGTTTTGGATTCGGCAGAACGGTTGAAGGAAAAAAATATTGATCTGATATTTTCTTCCGATATTTTCAGAGCAAAAGAAACGGCTGAAATAACTGGAAACGAGCTGAAGATAGAAAATGGAATAATTTTTGATAAACGGTTACGCGAATGGAATGTCGGAAATTTTGACGGAAAAACATGGAAAGAATGTAAAAGTTTTGTGCGCAAGCATGACTGGTACAATTATGTGCCGGAAGGCGGAGAATCCTTCAAGAATGTAAAAACCCGGTCCTTGGATTTTATCTATGAATTGGAAAACAAATTTAGAAATAAAAATATTTTGGTTGTAACCCACCAAGCGCCGATCGTTGCTTTGCTTGCGGGTTTAGAGAATCTGAGTGATAAGGACGTAAAGATGCGCGATGGAGATAAAAATACCAGACTAAAAGGCGCGGAATTTGTGAATGTTCGCTTTAGCGTCCTCCCTCATAACGAAGATTACGAGCTGGATTTGCATCGGCCATATATAGACGAAATACCGCTTGCCTGCGAATGTGGAGGAGAGCTAAAACGCGTGAAAGAGGTTATAGACGTGTGGTTTGATTCGGGGGCCATGCCGTTCGCCGAGGACCATTATCCTTTTGAAAACAAAGATTGGATAGACGGCCCGGGCTATCCGGCGGATTTCATTTCCGAAGCCATAGACCAGACCCGCGGATGGTTTTACACTCTGCACGCGGTCGGCGCTCTTATGGGGCGCGGCCGGGCGTACAAAAATGTGATCTGTCTAGGGCACCTTTTAGACGCCGAAGGGAAGAAGATGTCCAAACATATCGGCAACGTGGTGGACCCATGGGAAATGATAGAAAAGTATGGAGCCGATACCTTGCGCTTGTGGATGTATTCGGTGAATCAGCCGGGCGAATCCAAAAACTTCGATGAAAAGACGGTGATACTCCTTCACAGGCAGGTGTTTGGGTTGCTTTATAATGTGCTTTCTTTTTACGAGCTGTACCGCGATGAAAGCCTTTCTTCCAGCCTTCGCCGGTTGGCGGATAGCGAAAAGAAAGGCTTTCACTCCGAAGCCTTGAATATTTTGGACAAATGGATCCTTTCCCGACTGACTGAGCTTCAGATTCTCTGCACGGAAAATTTGGATAAATACAAACTGCTCGAACCGGTCCGGGCAATACGCGACTTCATTGATGATCTTTCCACTTGGTATCTGCGCCGTTCGCGGGAGCGGATAAAAAACGGTGATGCGAATGCCAAGCGCACCCTGTATTTTGTTCTAAAAAATCTGGCCAAACTTCTCGCCCCCTTCGCCCCTTTTGCCGCTGAAGATATCTGGCAGAAGCTCCGAAGCGGCCTGCCGGCTGGCGAAGAAGAAAGTGTGCATCTTTCCGAGTGGCCTTACAAAGATCAATCGCTATGGCAGAAACTTTTCGGCAAAAAAGAAAAAGTAGACTATGCTGTTTTGGAGAACATGCGCAAAACCAGAGAAATTGTCACTCTCGGTCTGGAAGCCCGGCAGAAGGCCGGCATCAGGGTGCGCCAGCCGCTTGGGAAGTTAGAAATCAAGAGCAATTTTCTCTCCGCGGAATATTTAGACCTGATCAAAGATGAGATGAACGTGAAAGAGATAGTTAAAAACAATGATCTGAAAAATGAAATCTTACTCCATACCGAAATTACCCCGGAGCTCAAGGCCGAAGGCGACTATCGCGAACTTGCGCGCGCCATCCAGGATCTGCGCAAAGAAATAGGCCTCGTACCGAGCGACAGTGTAACGCTTGTATTGGGTACCGACGCGAAAGGAGAAGAATTGACAAGTAAGTTTAAGAACGACCTTCTAAAAACTGTCAGCGCGCGGAAACTGGAGCTGAAGGAGAACGACGGAAAAGAAATAAAGATAGGAGAGAGTGTGTTCAGGATAAAAATTAAAAAGTGAAAAATGCATCACATTTATCACACCGAAGGGATTATTCTTGGGAGCCGGAACTCCGGCGAAGCGGGAAAATATTATCGCATCTTCACTCGAGATCTCGGCATGGTAGGCGCCAGCGCCTCGGGAGTGCGGAAAATGTCTTCTAAACTGCGCTATATCCTTTCCGATTTTGCTTATGTAAGGCTGGATCTGGTGCGCGGAAATAATTTTTGGCGGGTTACCAGCGCTTCTAAAACCAATTCACTGGAGGGATTAGCTAAAGATCCTTTGACCCTAAAGATTCTGGCAAACCTTTCCCGTTTGCTTCAAAAACTTTTAGCGGGAGAAGAGCCAAACTCGGAACTTTTTGGCGATCTTCTGGAAAGTCTGCGTTTCTTAGAGAGAGAGAAAGAAGAAGAGAAGATTCGGGACATAGAAGCGATTATTGTTCTGCGTCTTTTGGACAAGCTCGGATATATCGGGGAGAACGGGGCGATGGGAGGCCTGGCGCGGTCTCCCATCGCCCCGGAAGTTCTTGCTCGAGCGGCCGGCCAAAGAAGGGAAATTCTCTCGGAAATAAATAAGGCCCTTCGGGAAAGCATGTTATATGGCGCATGAAGCGCCATATAACAACGGCGCTCGGAAAATACAAAAATAAACTTTTGTATTCTTCCTCGCTTGTTGTTATAATTCCAGAATATGGCGGGAGATTTTAATAAATTGAATCGGCTGGAGGAGCTGAAAACCAAGCTGTCCGGCAAGCATTATCGGATGAAAATCGGCGGCCGGAGCAATTTTACTCATCCTTTCAAGGGAACAGTGG
>JAKALJ010000012.1:15991-18942 GCA_021813175.1 bacterium
AATATGGCGGGAGATTTTAATAAATTGAATCGGCTGGAGGAGCTGAAAACCAAGCTGTCCGGCAAGCATTATCGGATGAAAATCGGCGGCCGGAGCAATTTTACTCATCCTTTCAAGGGAACAGTGGCTAATTCATGGGAGAAAAGAGAAGGAGAGTCCGGCCTTTCAGACAAGATTTTTTCTGAAACTTCCGTTTTCAAAAAATTTTTCATTTTTGCCGTCATTTTTTTCCTTTTTTCCTCCGCTTTTGCCGCCTACACTTTTTTCATCAAGGGCAATACCATATCCAATAGCAACATCGGCATATCCGTCCTAGGCAACCCTTTCGCCGAAGGCGGGACTCCTCTTCCCCTGCAGATTGAAATCGCCAACAAAAACAGTTCGGCTCTGCTTTTGGCGGACCTGTTGGTGGAGTATCCTAAAAGCGCTTCGAACGACCTGTCTTCCAATGCCGAACGGCAGAGAATTTCCCTAGGCACCATTCCGGCCGGCGGAATCCGAGATGAAAAAGTGTCCGTGGTGCTTTACGGAGAACAGGGCAGCGTGAAGCCCGTAAAAATATCTCTGGAATATCGGGTAGAAGGGTCCAATGCCATTTTTGTAAAAGAGAAAAATTATCAGATTTCCATAAATTCCGCTCCAATAAATCTTTCCGCGGATATTCCGTCTTCCATCACTCCCGGTCAGAATATGGCCTTAAATATAAAAACCTCCCTTAATTCAACCAAGCCGGCCCGGAATATCATGTTGACCGCCGACTATCCGGTGGGATTTGAGTTTGTGTCCGCGACGCCTGCTCCTTCTTTCGGGAATAATGCTTGGTTTTTGGGAGACCTGGCTCCGGGAACGGAACGGGATATCTCCATTACCGGCAAGATGGTTGGGGTGGGAAGCGGAGAAGAAAAAACTTTCCATATATATAGCGGCTCCCAAAGCGATACCGATCAGGCCAAAATCGGGGTGGTATTTAATTCTCTTTCGGAGACGGTGGCCATTCAAAAGCCCATCATTTCCGCTCTGCTTTATGTGAATGGGGCTTATCAAGAACGGTACGCGGTGGATGAAAGCGCTCCGGTGTACGGAGAAATACACTGGGCCAACAATCTTGACACCTCCGTGAACGATATGCAGATTGTGGCTAAAATTTCCGGCAACGCTGTAGACCCCGCCCAAATATCCTCTTCGGACGGTTTCTACAATTCTTCTCTCGGCACTATCACCTGGGACAAAAATTCTGTGAGTGAACTTGAACAAGTGGCGCCAAGCGCCTCCGGGGTAGTGAAATTCACTCTTTCTCCTCTGCCTCTTTACGGTCCAAGCGGATTGCTTCAAAGTCCCAGCATTGTGATAAATGTTTCCGTTTCGGGTAAACAGCCGATGTCCGGCAACTCTTTCACCAGTTTGAAAAATTCCGAATCAAAAACCATCAGGATAATTTCCGATTTAGGCCTTTCCACTCAGGCCTTCTATTATTCCGGGCCCTTCCAAAATTCCGGCCCCGTTCCGCCCAAAGCTGGGGAAAAAACCACTTATACCATAACCTGGTCCGTGACCAACACGGCCAACAATATCTCCAAAGCGCGGGTGAAATCAACTCTTCCTCCTTGGGTGGATTTTATCGGTTCCGCTTCTCCTCCTTCTGAAGATTTCAGCTATGATCCTGCGGCTAAATCGCTTGTCTGGAATATAGGAAATATTCCGAAAGGCGCGGGCATAACCGGCAGCGGCCGGCAAGTGAGCTTCCAGATAGAATTCACTCCTTCACTTTCTCAAGTAGGCTCCGCTCCCACCTTGGTGAACGATGCCATTTTGACCGGGTATGACGATTTTGCTAATGTGGACGTGACGGTGAACAAGACGGCTCTCTCTACCCGGCTGGGCAGCGACCCATCTTTCCCCGCGGACGGGGATAGAGTGGTGAAGTAATTAAGCAAAGAAATGAATAAAGAAAAAAAACCGGAAGCGGAAAATTTAATGGAGAAAATCGTGTCCTTGTGCAAGCGGCGCGGTTTCGTGTTTCAGGGCTCGGAGATTTACGGCGGATTCGCCGGCTTTTGGGATTATAGCCATTACGGGGTGGCTCTTTTGAATAATCTGAAAAATTCTTGGTGGAAAAGATTTGTAGATTCACGCCGAGATATGTATGGCATGAATGCGGCCATCATCATGAATCCAAATGTGTGGAAGGCGAGCGGGCATGTGGCCGGATTTTCCGATCCTACGGAAGACGGGAAGCAATTCAACGTGATGTTCAAGATATCCGTCGGAGCGGGAGATGAAGCCGTGCTTTCATACCTGCGGCCGGAGACGGCCCAAGGGATGTTTGTGAATTTCAAGAATACAGTGGACACTTTCCATCCGAAACTTCCTTTCGGCATGGCCCAGATTGGCAAAGCCTTCAGGAACGAAATCGCTCCCCGGGATTTCCTGTTTCGCCAGCGGGAGTTTGAGCAGATGGAGATAGAATATTTCATCCGGGAGAACGAATGGCAGAAGCATTTTGAGTATTGGAGAAAAGAAATGCTCGCCTGGATGGAAGAGATCGGGCTGGATATGCAAAAGGTGCGCGAGCTTGAAGTGCCGGACGGCGAACGAGCGCATTATTCGGAAAGAACCATAGATTTTGAATTTGACTATCCTTTCGGCCGAAGAGAACTTTTTGGCTTGGCTTACCGGACCAATTTTGATCTAAAGAACCACAAATTGGAATACCAAGACGAAGAGAGTAAGGAAAAGATAGTGCCGCATGTTATTGAGCCGTCTTTCGGGGTGGATCGGGCCGCGCTGGCCCTGCTCCTTTCCGCATACAGAGAGGATGAGAAAAACGGAGAAAACAGAACGTATCTAAAGTTCAAGCCAGCCATGGCCCCGCTCGTATGCGCCGTGTCTCCGCTTCTTAAAAATAAACCGGAGTTGGTAAAATACGCTCTGGAAAAAGTCTACGTTCCGCT
>JAKALJ010000013.1 GCA_021813175.1 bacterium
AACAACAGCCTCAAAGACACCAAACTTCTTTTCGTGCTCCATGCTTATATTTTAATACATCCTGCCGGCAAAGAAAAGTGTTAATGCTAAAAAGTCTTGCATATAACTCCCCGCTCATCGCGCGTTCCGGCCTGCTAGCCGGCCGCTATGCTCGTCGCTCGAAGAAAATTAGGGCTGAAAACATGATCTTAATCATGTTTTCAGCTTAATTTTCTAAGCTCCTGCGCAATGATTCGCAGTGAATTATATGCAAGACTTTTTTATATCGGCTTCCTTTCTAGGCAATCGTATAAAGCCCGGCCTTGGTGCGCTTGAAATATTTGGAGTTTACCAGGTTTACCACTATGGTGTTTCTCTTGAAATATCTTTCCTTCATCACCCGTTCGATTATGTCTTCTTTGGAAAGAGGCCCTTCGCGCTTCAGGATATCGCGGATAACCTCCCGGGCAATGCCGGTCTTGTATCCCCATTCGGATAGAGCGTAAAGCCCTCGGCCCACCAAGACAAAACGGGGATCCTTAATCAACTCGTTGTGGCAGGTAGCGTAATGGGTTTTTATGCCGAACTGTTTGGTGATGGCGTCCGCCACTTCCCGAAAATGCATAGGCGAGCCGTGCCTTCGCATGATGAGATAAGCGTAATCTTTTACCCCCCGAGTGCGGATGTTATGGGAAGTGAATTTGCCCCACTCTCCCAGCGGATTTTTAGCCACGGTTTTGGAAATAGCCAGCCATCTTTTGGCAATTTCTTCATCCCTATATTCATCCGAAAGATCTTTCATTTGTTCAAGAAAACGTCTGATCATCTCGCTCTCCGGAATGATATCTTCGTCTTTGAGAGAAGCATATAGATTCTTCAGGGCCTCGTGCACCTTCCCGGCTATCTTGTCATCCACGCTCCAGCGGGCCTTGAAATGTTGGTCATCCGCGTGCCTTTTAAAATACTCACTCAGTTCCAAAAAAAATTTTATGTGATTCTGCACTTTTTTATCTTTCGAAATGTGGTGCAGAAGGTCGTGTTCGGCCACAATGGCTCCGAGAGAGTGGACTAATTTTTTTAGTTCTTCAAAAACGGGCATCTGCTCTTTATAAACATTGGATTTTTTTATTAAATTAAGAGCTACGTTTTCAATTTGCCGAACCCGCTCGCGGGTGATGCCGTATTTTTTGCCGATTTCTTCCAAAGTCTTGTGCTTTCCATCGGCAGTCAGGCCATAGCGATTAAGAATTATGTCTTTCACTCGCTCTCCAAGATGAGAGGTTATTCTTTTAGTGACTTGTTTGGGTTTGAAGGATATTGTTGACATAAAGTTAGTAAAAAATTTGCTGAGCGAATAAGCGCGTATGTTATTTTATGTGTTTTGGGTTTGAGTGTCAAATTCTGTTATTTTTCTATTGGCGCGCACCCTGTCCAGTTCGGTCAGATATTTCTTCCGCAACCGCACGGATTTTGGGGTGATTTCCAGGTATTCATCTTCTCCCATCACTTCCAATCCCTTTTCTATATTCAGAGAAAAAATCGGATTGAGATATATGGCTTCATCCGATCCACTTGCGCGCATATTGGAGAGCTGTTTGCCTTTAGTCGGATTCACCGCCATTTCTTCTCCTTTTAAGACGTTTCCAATGACCATTCCTTCGTAAACTTCCGTACCGTGACCTATGTATAATATACCACGCTCTTGTAAATTTGCAAGAGCAAAAGCCACCGCTTTGCCGGAAACCATGGAAGTCATGGAGCCATATTCCCTTTTCTTGATTTCTCCCGCGTATTTTTTAAAGCCGATGAAACGGGAAGACAAAATACCTTCCCCTTTGGTGTCCACAATGAACTCGTTCCGATAGCCCAAGAGTCCCCGGGTGGGTATTTCAAAAACAATCCGGGCCATATTCTCTCTCTGAAAGATGCTTTTTACAAAGCCCTTGCGTTTCCCAAGCTTTTCCACCACCCGGCCGGAATATTCGCTCGGCAAGTCAACGATAGTTTCCTCATACGGCTCTTTTTTTATTCCATCTTCTTCTTTTATGATTGCTTCCGGCTCTGACACCTGCATTTCAAATCCCTCCCGACGCATGTTTTCAAGTAACACCGCCAGATGCAATTCCCCTCGTCCATAAACCTTGAAGAAGGAAGGTCCGGAGTGGAAACCTCGGGCGGGAGAAAAATCTACCCTCAGGCCGACATTCACCTCTAATTCTTTTTCCAATCTCTCCTTGAGCTCTCGAGAAGTGAGAAACTTCCCCTCCCGTCCGGCCATAGGCGAATCATTCACCAGAAGATTCAGGACTATGGTCGGTTCATCAATAGCGATAGCGGGCATTATGGGCACTGATTGGTCCGCGCATATTGTCTCTCCGATAAATATATCGGGAAGACCGGCTATGAGGGCGATGTCGCCCGATTCCGCCGATTGCGTTTCCTTCCGATTTACCCCTTCAAAAGTGAAAAGCTTGGTGATTTTACCCTTCCGGACGCCGCTCTGGTTCTTTACGAGGACCGGAGAGCCGGATACTATCCGGCCGGAATACACCCGGGCAATAGCCAGGCGCCCGAGAAAATTGTCATATGCCAGATTGAACACCTGAGCGGACATCATTTCATTCTCTCTGTCGGATGCCGCTGGAACTTTTTCCATGATGACATCAAGAAGCGGAGAAAGATCTTTGGATTCGTCGTTTAAATTTTTCTTGGCAATACCGTCCCGTCCTATGGCATACACGATGGGGAAATCAGCCTGTTCATTACTGGCTCCCAGTTCTAAGAATAATTCGAGAATTTCCTCGTGCGTTTTGTTTAGGTCTGCTCCTTTTTTATCTATCTTGTTTATCACCACGATCGGTTTGAGCCCTAATTCCAGCGATTTTTTGAGCACAAAGCGGGTTTGGGGCATCGGTCCTTCCGCCGCGTCCACCAATAGGAGCACTGAGTCTACAGCCCGGAGCACTCGCTCTACTTCCGAGCCGAAATCCGCGTGGCCGGGAGTATCCACTATGTTTATTTTAGTGTCCTTGTAATAGATAGAGGTGTTCTTCGAATAAATGGTAATACCCCTCTCTTTTTCCAGAGCATTGGTATCCATAGTGAAATTTTCTTCCTGGGTGGCTCCGTTCTGCCGCATCAGGGCGTCAGTCAGGGCGGTCTTGCCGTGGTCCACGTGGGCAATGATGGCAATGTTTCTGATTTGCATATCTAAAAATAGAAAAAGCCTTTCGGCTTTTTTTATAATACCACATCTTCAGGATTGGCAGGAATCTCCCTCGGCTCTCGGCTCGCCGTCGCTCGCCTCGGCCTGGGCACCGCCTCGCCTGTTTCACCTGCTGGCGAAACAGGGCTCCGGCGTCCGCTTCCTGCACGCGAGACGCGCAGGCGTCTCGCTCGGAGTCACAAAATTCGCTCCGCTCATTTTGTGACTCCGGCAGGAATCGGACCTGCATCACAAGTTCCGGAAACTTGCGTTCTATCCATTGAACTACGGAGCCATAAATTCTTGCCGTGGTGCGCCGGGTAGGATTCGAACCTACGTAGCCCAAGGGGCGACTGATTTACAGTCAGTTGCAATTGACCACTCTGCCACCGACGCGACGGCTACACAATAGCATAAAATGAACCCTCAATTCAAGAACAAAGTCCGAAAGATGGATATAAAGGCAAACAAGCTAATTCGCGGAGAAGATGCGAATGGCGCTCTTCTGGCGGCCCCGCTTAGCTTCAATGCTGAGCTCCCCGCCCCGGACATGCACGAAAATAGTATCTCCTGTTTTTACTCCGTTTGAAATAATGTAGGACGATATGGGATTCAGTATCTTATTCTGAATTAAGCGGTTGATTGGCCGAGCGCCATAGTGCGGGTCATAGCCCTCTTTAGCCAGAAGCGATATTGCTTCTTCCGAAACTTTCAGATTTATACCCTGGGCATTCAAGCGATCTCCGACCACTTTTATGCGCAGATTCACAATTTTTTTAATGTCTTCTTCGGATAAAAGATCAAACACAATCACCTCATCAATTCGGTTCAGGAATTCTGGCCGGAAATGGTCTTTCAGGGCGCCGGTTATTTTTTCTTTCATCCGGCTGTAGTCTTCTTCCGCCCGGCTGTTGGAAAAACCAATGGACTCCATTTTCTCCACGAACTGGGAGCCGATATTGGAGGTGAGGATGATAATGGCATTTTTGAAATTTACCACTCTGCCTTTGCCGTCCGAAAGGCGTCCTTCGTCTATCACCTGCAGGAGCATATTGAAAACTTCCGGGTGGGCTTTTTCCACCTCGTCAAAAAGAACCACAGAATATGGCCGGTGCCGCACTGCTTCAGAAAGTTGTCCAGATTCCTCATATCCCACGTAGCCCGGAGGTGAGCCAATTAATTTTGAGACAGAGTGCCTCTCCATATATTCGGACATATCCACTCGGATCAGGGCTTTTTCGTCATTGAACATAAACTGAGCCAGGGCTTTAGTGAGCTCGGTCTTGCCCACCCCGGTGGGACCGAGAAATATGAAGGAGCCGATGGGGCGGTTCGGGTCGGCGATGCCCGCCCGAGAACGACGGATAACATCCGACACCCGGTGAACGGCTTCGTCTTGGCCGATCACTCGTTTGTGCAGTTCACTTTCTATATTTGCCAGCTTTTCCCGATCTTCTTCCAACATTTTAGTAAGAGGAATGCCGGTCCAGCGGGAAACCACTTCCGCCACGTCCTCGGCGGTAACCTCCTCCTTCAGAATGCGGCGGGATTTTTGCAGTTTTTTCAAGCGGGAAAGTTTGGCCTCCAAGTCCTTTTTTAAGGATGGAATTTTGCCATAGCGGATTTCCGCGGCCTTAGAAAGATCAGAGCGCATCTCTGCGTTCTCCGCTTCCAAACGCATCGCTTCGAGCTCTTTCTTGATAGCGCGTATTTTCATCACTATTTCTTTTTCATTCTGCCATTTCAGCTCCAGCTCTTTCGTCTTTTCGTGGAGATTGGCTATCTCCTTTTCTATGCTTTTTACTCGTTCTTTGATATCTTTTTGCTTCGCTCTTTCCTCTTCGGTCAACTTTCCGTTGAAAGCCGGAATTTCATTCTTTAACGCCTCTTTCTCCACTTCCAAGCGCATCACTTTGCGGTGCGTATCTTCCAGAATAGGGGGCTTGTTTTCCAGAGCGATTTTAAGGGAGGAGGAGGCTTCATCAATCAGGTCCACCGCTTTATCCGGCAGAAAACGATTGGTAATGTAGCGGGAAGACAGATTTACCGCGGCCACAATGGCATCATCGGTAATGCGCACCCCATGGAAAAGCTCATATCTCTCTTTCAATCCGCGTAAGATAGTGATGGCGTCTTCCACGTTCGGTTCATCAATATAAACCGGCTGGAAACGCCGGGCCAAAGCGGGATCTTTTTCTATATATTTTTGATATTCCCGCAAGGTGGTGGCCCCGATAGCTCGAAGCTCCCCGCGGGAAAGAGCGGGCTTTAGCATATTGGACGCGTCCATAGTGCCTTCGGTTCCGCCGGCTCCCACGATAGTGTGTATTTCGTCTATAAAAAGTATGATTTTTCCTTCGGCTCGCTCAATTTCTTTCATGATCCCTTTTAGCCGTTCTTCGAACTCCCCGCGATACTTGGTGCCGGCGATCAAGAGTCCCAGATCCAAGGACACAATTTCCTTATCTTTCAGCGATTCGCTCACGTTGCTTTTTACAATACGTTCGGCCAGTCCTTCCACCACCGCCGTCTTGCCGGTGCCAGCCTCCCCGATCAGAATCGGATTATTTTTGGTGCGACGGGAAAGAATCTGCATAATCCGGGTAATTTCATTGTCCCGGCCGATGACCGGATCCAGCTTGTCTTCCCGGGCCAGCTTGGTGAGATTCCGGGTGTACTTTTGCAGTAGGCGAAATCTTTTGGGCTCGGAAACATCCGTGATGTTTTTGCTCCGGAGATCTTCCAGAATTTTCAGCACTTCTTCCTTTTGAATCCGATGGCGGGAAAGAATGTCACGGGCTTCGCCGGGCACTTCCAGCATAGCGATGAACAAATGTTCAGTGGACACAAAATCATCTTTCATAAATTCGGACAGTTTCACCGAATGCTCTATAACCTGGGCCAGATCCGGATTCAAAAATATTTGGTAAGAAGGAGCAAGAGTATTGCGCGCTTCCGGAAGCTCAATGGACTCCAAAACAGAATCCGACAAAAGCACGGTATCCACTTCCAGACGGTCTAGGATTGAGTTCACCATGCTTTCATCCTGCAGAAGAAGGGCGGCCAGAAGATGCATGGAAGAAACGTGGTTTTGTCCGCGCTCGATGGCAAGCTCATGGGCTTTTTTGATGGCATCTCTTGATTTAGCTGTGAATTTATGAAGAGGAGGCATAAAATTAATGTTTTTATCTGTTCCTTTAATTAAATTATATATTTATATATTTTGGACTGTCCTTAATACTTTCTCTACTTCCGAGAAGGGCACAAAGCCCGTTCCCGGAAACATAAATCCGAGAACTTCTCCGTTAAGATCTAAGACGATTGAATCGCCAAAACTTTTCGCCTCGGCCGCGGTGACGCTGACGTCGGGATTACCACTATAGAAGAAAGCGGAAATGCCGTCACCCAGAGTCAGTATCTTCTGCCCCGCTTTCAGACTGCCGATGTTGGCGGCTTTTAAGTCTGGAAAGGAAGGCTTGCCTGTTCCGGAGAGCGGAAGGCCGATCTTTAACAGAGAAAATTTGTTTTGTCCGCTCGGGATAAACTTTGCGTCAAATTTTCCGCTTTCATTTTCTACATAATATGTTCCATCGCTCGGGACTTCCGACACGTTGGCCGCCACTATTCCCTTTTTTGAAACAGCAAAGCCATTACCTATTTTTTCAGAGACCTGTTGCCTTGATCCTCCGGAAGTTTCTTTAAAAATACCAAATAGCGCGGGCTTATTGTCCGCTATAGCGCTGACTATCAAATCTTCTTCCTTCACCACCACGGTGTTTACCGTTGCCCTTCCTTCCGTAGGCACTATCCTGTTCACGGTTTCTTTCACCACCTTGTTTATGGGCACCGTAACAGACTGTGGAGCCTGCTGCATCAAAGTGACCGCGGTAATGCCTGTGGCTAAGGACGTGACAAAAGACAGAAGAAGAGCCAGAAGGATTAACTGGGATCTGCTCAAATCTTTTATGTCCATTAGAACTAGTATAGCATAAATGTCAAATTTTGTACCATTTTTCCAGTTTCCTTAGAATTTGACCCAGTGCGCGAAGCGCAAAATCCGCGTGCGCCTTGGTGACGTCTGGCCCGAAAGAAAAGCGCACGGCGCCCGCGTCCGCCATCCGGCGGACGCGGGCGCTCTCCTCTCCCGCCCCTCTTGCCTTGAGCGTTCCCGCTGTCCGGAGCGCCTCTATCACATGCGAGGAGCGCTCCTCTTTGGATTCACAGGCGCTTTTCTCCGAAACCATTATTCCCCGCTCAGACAATTCAAGCACCAAGAGGTCGCTCGGAATTCCCGGAAAGGTTATGTTCAGATTATTCGGCAATCTGTTTTCCATGCTTCCGTTTATGATTGCGGGTTTTCCGAGAATTTCTTTGGATACTTTTTCCGCTCCGCGCAAGAAATAATCCCGAAGTTTTGCCGTCTGTTTGGATTTTTTTTCAATATCTTTCCGCGCCGAGCGGAGAGCGTTTGCAAACCTTAAAATTCCTGACAAATTTTCGGTGCCTGGACGCAGGCCGAACTCCTGCTTGCCGCCGGCTAATACAGCCGCGATCGGCACATTTGATTTCTTGTACAAAACGCCCACCTTGCCCGAGCCGGGAATTTTGGATCCGGACAAGGAAAGCATATCTACCCCCAGACGTTCCGTGTTTAAATCAAGAAAATTAGCCGCCTGCACCGCGTCGGTGTGAAAATACGGCAAGGGGCTCTGGAAAATTTTCCGCCGGTGTCTTATCTCTTTTGCTATCTCCTTTATCGGCTGAATGACCCCTATCTCATTGTTGGCATACATTATGGAAACCAGCACAGTATTTTTTTTGATTGCCTCCTTTACCTTTTTTGGATCAATTCTTCCGTCCGTTTCCACCGAAAGCACTGTGACTTTCGCCAGTCTCCGCTCCCTCAACATCTTGGCGGTTTCCAATACGGAAGGGTGTTCTATGTTTGTGATAATAACTTCCGGTTTTTTCACTCCCGACAAAATCGCGCGCCAAACAGCTCCCTGCAAGGCGAGGTTGTTGCTTTCCGTCCCGCCGCTGGTGAATATTATCTCTCCGGGCCTGGCGGAGAGCGCTTCCGCCACTTCCCTGCGCGCTTGTTCTAAAGCTTCTTTGGCCCGTACCCCAAAAGCATGGATGGAACTCGGATTGGGCTGGACCGAGGCCGCCCAGTCCAAGTATATTTCCTTTCGCTCGGAGCGGAGGCTGCAACCGCGCTCTGCCCGGCCGGCGGATTTTCCATTTGATTTAGGCATAAAAATAGTATAATATTAAGCCGCATGAATACAAAGCTCCAAACAGCTTTTTTCGTTTTTCTGGCTCTCTTGCTTCTTCTTGAATTTTTCTGGATTATCCGAACTGAAAAGCGCCTGAAACGTTTCTTTCTGGGCAAAAAAGGGAAGGATTTGGAAGACGCCATTAATGCCGTGGAGAGGAGTGTGTCCGAACTTAGAGAAGCCAAGGAGCGGACGGAAAAAGAAACGGCAAAGATGAACCGGAAGCTTGCGGAGAGCATCCGGGGATTGGGAACAGTGCGTTTCACTCCTTTCCCGGGAGAGGGGGGAAACCAGAGCTTTGCCATCGGCATGCTGAACGAAAAGGGCGACGGGGTGGTTCTTTCCAGTCTGTATTCGCGGGAGCGGATGAGTGTTTTTGCCAAACCGGTGAAGGGCGGCAAATCCGAATACGAGCTCTCCGCCGAAGAAAAAGAAGCCTTAGAAAAAGCGAAAGTGTAGCCAAAGTTGAAAATTAGGTGCTCCGCATTGTTTTTATTGAGAGCTTTAAAGAAAGCCATGGATAAGAAAAATGACAATTTAATAGAGCGTCCGCCGGTGGTGGTGATAATGGGCCATATTGATCACGGCAAAAGCACTTTGCTTGATTACATTCGAAAGACAAATATAGCCGAAAAAGAGGCGGGAGGAATTACCCAGCATATTTCTGCCTATGAGGTGACCCATACGGACGAGGAAGGAGCAGAGCGTAAAATCACCTTCCTGGACACGCCAGGCCATGAATCTTTTTCCAAAATGCGAGAACGCGGAGCCCAAGTCGCGGATATTGCCGTTCTGCTTGTTTCCGCCGAAGACGGAGTGAAGTCTCAGACTATTGAAGCCAAAAACACTATTCTGGCCAGCGGCACTCCATATCTCGTGGCTATAAACAAAATAGACAAACCTGAAGCGAACGTGGAAAAAACGAAACAAGAGCTCTTGGAAAACGAGATATATCTCGAAAACTATGGAGGAAAAATTCCCTGCGCTTTAATTTCCGCCAAAAGCGGAGAGGGGGTGGACAATCTGCTTTCCCTCATAAATCTGATGGCCATGATGGAAAACTTTCGGGGTGATCCGGAAAAAAACGCTTCCGGTTTCGTGATAGAAGCAAACATGGACCCGAGGCGCGGCATTGAAGCCACTCTCATCATTAAAGACGGAACCTTGAAAAAAGGCATGTGTGCCGCTTCCGGAGAAAGTATCTGCTCCACCAATATTATGGAAAATTTCCTGGGCCAGCCGATAAACGAGGCGAGTTTCTCTTCCCCTATTCGCTTGGTCGGTTGGAGCAAGATGCCTTCGGCCGGAGCCGAATTCAAATCCTTTGAAAATAAAAAAAATGCGGAAGAATACGCCGCGGGAGAGTCCGATATCTGTCGGAGGAAGCCGGCGGAAAATAAAAAAGAAGAAGCGAAAAAAAACCAAACTGATTCTTTTGTCCAAAAAGTAGAAGAAGAAAAGGGCTCGGAAATTCCCCCGGCAAAGAAAATAATCCCGGTTGTGCTGAAGGCGGATGCTCAAGGGAGCATAGAAGCGCTGGAGAAAGAGATACAAAAAATACAAAATAATGAAGCGGAATTTAGAATCGTACAGAAAGGAGTGGGGTCTATTTCGGAGTTTGACATAAAAGCCATCTCTTTTCCGAAAGATACCTTGATTCTCGGTTTTAATGTGAAAGCGGATCGGAGCGCCCTGGATATCGCTACGCAAAAAAACATTGAAATCCACACCTTTGACGTCATTTACAAACTGACCGAATGGCTCACCCTGGAACTCGCTAAGCGGATGCCTAAAAAAGAAGAAAATCTCCGATCCGGCCAGGCAAAGATCTTAAAAATATTCAGCCGAACCAAGGAGAAAGAGATCGTGGGCGGAAAAGTGCTGGAGGGAACAATTAAGGCGAATAGTCGGATCCGCGTCATCAGGCGGGATTTTGAAATCGGCCAGGTAAGGATTTTGAACCTGGAAAAAAATCGGATGAAGGTGGGGGAAGCGACGGAGGGAGAAGAATTCGGGGCTATGATTGAAGGAAAAACTGAACTGGCCAAAGGAGATGTGTTAGAATCATTTAATGGCTCGTAAGGAAAAATTAGCCAATTTGATTAAAGAACTCGGAGCTGAATTTCTGGAGAAAGAAAGCAGTGGAGCGTCCTTGATTACCGTTACCGATTGCCTCTTGAGCGACGATCTGCGAAAAGCCAAAATTCTCTTTACTGTTTTTCCCGAAGAGAAAGAGGCGGCGGCCTTGAGTTTTGCCAAACGCAAGCGCGGAAAATTTCGCGAACATCTTGGAAAAAAATTAAAAACCAAAATTATTCCGTTCATCGAGGTGCAAATAGATCTCGGTGAAAAACATCGCCAAAAAATTGACGAACTGCTCCGGGAAAAGTAGGATAATACTATGGCCTGGTAGCCAAGTAGTAAGGCGTTCCTCTGCAAAAGGAATATACGCGGGTGCGATTCCCGCCCAGGCCTCCAGAAAAACTGCGTTGTGATTTTGAAAATAAAAGCTATAATTGCCCGTGAGTGTGAAAGGCCCGAGTGCTGAAACTGGTAGACAGTCGACACTTAAAATGTCGTGAGATTACATCTCGTGTGGGTTCGACTCCCACCTCGGGCACCAATATCAAACTTTCCGATTTTTCCCCGATCAATTCGGCGGCGCGTTGTGCCGCCTCATACGGCAAAATGGGGTTTCCGCGCGCGGCGCGGCTCGCCAAACGGAGGTTCGAGCCAAAGATTTCTTTGGCAGCAACCTTTTTTTCTAAAAGGTTGCTATCCCTTGCGATTTTGACGAGGTTTGAAGCGACTTTTATCCATTCTTTCATCGGTTCGAGCCAATTATTCTGCTTTTGTTCAATCCGCGCCATTTTTTCGTCCAGCGACTTCTTTTCCATAAGAAGTTTTGTTTTTTGTTCGCGGTAGATTTCTCTTTCAATATCCTGCTCTAAATAGCCGTCCAGAAGTCGCTGGAGTTTTACATTTATGGCGCGGATTTGATTTTGGCTTTCCAGAACAAAAGCAGAAACGGATTGGGCGGATTTCTCTTTGTTTGCTTCTGCCATTTTCAAAAGTTTTTCCGCCCAATCCGTGCGCAAAGAAAATTTTTGAAGCAGAGAGGAAATTTGTTTATCCAATTCCTCTTGGCGAATACAGGGTTCAGGACATTTCACCGATTTATTTTTCTTGGTGCAGTGGTAATAAATATAATCGTGGACATTTCCATTTTTTTGTTTTTTCACCCTGTATTCGCCAGTTATGGACATTCCGCAAGTGCCGCATTTTAGAAGTCCGCAATAATCTTGCGGCTCATTCTTTGTTTTGTGGTGCGGTCGTCCTCTCTGCTTCAAAACTTCTTGGACTTTATCAAAAATTTTCTTTGCGACGATTGGCTCATGCTTGCCTTCGTGCAATTCTTTGGAGTAGCGAAATAATCCTGTGTAAAAAGGGTTTGAAAGGATAAAAGTCGCTCTCGTCTTGTGGATTCTCTTTCCGCCGCGGGACATAATCCCGCGTTGCGCCAAAAAGTCGGAAACATCTTCTAATCTTTTGTCGCCTTGCGCATAAAACTCAAATGCTTGGCGAATAATTTTAGCTTTCTTTTTGTCCACGACAATGGATTTAGTGCGCACATCGTTGATATAACCAATCGGCGCAACGCTCGGATATTCGCCTCGTCTGACTTTTTGGCGCAAACCTCGTTTGGTGTTTTCGGAAAGAGAATCCACATAGTATTTGCTTTGCCCAAAGGCGATATTCAACATGAATTTTCCTTGCGGCGTTGGCTCAAACCAGAATTGAGGGAATTTCAACGCCGCAATACGCCCGCAATCTATGAGATAAATTATTTGGCCGCCGTCCACAGAATTGCGCGCCAATCTGTCGGGATGCCAAGCCAAAATTCCGTCCGCCTCGCCATTCTCTATTTTGTCCAGCATCTCGTCAAATATCGGACGGCCCGGAATTTTGGCTGATTGTTTTTCAATAAAAACATCCACCACATTAAGATTATTTTGTTTAGCAAAGGCGCGCAATTCTGCGATCTGTGCTTCAATAGACAAAACTTGTTTATCCTCAACATCTGTTGATTTGCGGGCGTAGAGAAAATATTTGTTGTTCATAAATTTATGTTGTTAGTTTTTAATTGGGCAAAGCAAATACTTAAAATTGCAAGGGATTTCGAACCTCCGCTTGGCCGCGCGCGAAGCGCGCGGAAACCCCATTTTGCCGTATGAGGCGGCGCAACGCGCCGCCGAATTGATCGGGGAAAAATCGGAAAGTTTGATATTGGTGCGTTTGTTTGACCAAATCCGAACCTATTTTGAACGGAACTGACGGCGCGCTTCGCGCGCCAAACTAAACGCTCGGGCGGGCAAAAAGGAAGGGGGTTGGGGGGAAGGAATTTTTGCCCGCCCTCGCTTTCCGCCGCCGCCGCCGAATTTCGTATTTCGCTTTGCGAAATGCGCCGCCAATAAGAATATTTATTTTGATAAATCATTTTAATTATCTCAAAACAAAATTAAAAAGATAACCTGTAAAAATAATTCCTATCCCGATAATTCCAGCAAAAATCAAAATCAATTTTGTTTTCATCACCTTTTTTAAAATCATAAATTCGGGAAGTGAAAGACCTGTTACCGCCATCATAAAAGCTAATGTCGTGCCCATAGCGACGCCTTTTTCCGTTAAAGCACTTACAAGCGGAATCACGCCTGCGGCGTTTGAATAAAGCGGAATACCGATGAGCGTCGCAAGTGGTACGGCATACCATTTATCCGCACTGGCATATTTCGCCAAAAAATCGGCTGGCACATAGCCGTGTATCCACGCGCCAAGACCAATGCCGATTAAAATATAAATCCATACCTTTTTGATAATATCTGCCGTATATTTTTTGGCGTAAGAGATTCTGTCTTTCCATTCCATTTTTACACCATTTTCCGAATTTATGATTTTGTTATTGAAAACAAAATTTTCAACTAAATTCTCAACTTTTAATTTACCGATAGCGATACCCGACAGGATCGCAATGATTAAGCCGCTAATAATATAAATTAGAGCAACTTTCCAGCCGAACATTCCCAAAAGTAAAACCAAAGCCACTTCGTTAATCATCGGCGACGCCACCAAAAAAGAAAAAGTAACGCCAAGCGGAACGCCCGCTTCAACAAAACCCAAAAACAATGGAACGGCACTGCAAGAACAAAATGGTGTTATAATTCCCAGCATTGCGGCGAAAACATTGCCGAGATATTTATTTTTTCTTGATAAAATATTGCGAACTTTTTCCGGCGGCAAAAACGATCTAATAATTGAAACGATAAAAATAATAACCGAAAGCAAAATAAAAATTTTTATCGTGTCATAAAGAAAAAAGTTTATCGCTTCGGAAAAAATCGTTTTTGCCGCTAAATGAAAAACGCCATAAGTAAGCCAATCAGCCAATAATTTTACGGGATAAAAAATATCCATAAATTTCTTTATTTCTTTATATCTTTCTCAATTAACTTTTTAATTTTTTCAATATCAGGCAATGAGCCAGCCAAAACTGGTTTTCCATTTACAGCCAAGACCGGACTAGACATCATGCCCATTTCAACGATTTTCTGAATGTCTGTGATGTATTCCACTTCTGTTTTTAGTTTTAATTCCGCAACCGCTTGCTTCGTTAGTTCAAACAACTTTTTGCAGGTTGGGCAACCCGAACCCAAAACTTGAATTTTCATAATTTTATTCTCCATACGAATTTAGATAGTTATTTAATAATTTTGAATATTTTTTAATGACCTTTTTATTGATTGAATAAATAACTTTTAATCCTTCTTGCCTTGATGATACCAGCCCAAAATCTTTCAATACTTTCAAATGATGAGAGGTGAGATTTTGGGCTAAATCAAGATATTGCCAAATGTCGCAAACACATTTTTCTTTCTCTCTTAAAAGACAAAGAATTTTCAGGCGGTTTTCTTCACTAATTATTTTCAAAAATTCAACTGTTTGCGACAAATTGGCAACCGATTTTTTATCTACACAACACTTTGGTTTCATAAATATATTTATCAATGTTAATTATATCAATGCCTATTGATATAGTATTCCTTTCGATATTTGTTGTCAAGTTTTCATTTTTCGGTTATACTTAATTTGTTTTAGGCGGCGCGCCAGTTTCACTGGCACGAAATTCGGCGGCGACGGCGGAAAGCGAGGGCGGGCAAAAATTCCTTCCCCCCAACCCCCTTCCTTTTTGCCCGCCCGAGCGTTCAGTTTGGCGCGCGAAGCGCGCCGTCAGTTCCGTTCAAAATAGGTTCGGATTTGGTCAAACAAACGCACCAGTATCAAACTTTCAGGAATTTCCGGGATAGATTGATTGCGCGCGCTTCGTGCGGTGATGAGGCGAAACTAAATCATGCACTCCGTGGAGAAAATCTTGCCAGTCTTCACGAAGAATTTTTTGAGGTACAAATGAACGCAAGACGCCTCGATGAGGCGTCTTGCGTTCATTCCGATTTAATCTGCACCTTCCGTTTTTGCTCAGATGGTTGTTTTTTAAGAATAATGGTTATGGTGCCATTTTTCGCTTTGGCTTCCACCGAATCAGGATCAATTTTTGAGGGCAACACAAACTCACGAGAGAATTGTCCTGCCCGGCGTTCCATTCGATAAAAATTTTCTCCTTTTTCCTCGCTGGATTTTTCGACAGAACCCGATAGCGCAAGTGAATCCTCTGTTACCTCTATATTCACTTTCTCAGGATCAATACCGGGAATATCGGCACGGACCTTTACTTCCGTATCCGTCTCAGAAATATCCACGCGCGGGATAAATGCCGCCATACCTCGCCCGTGACCACTCTCGGTCAATCCAAACGGCGACCAAAAACTTTCATTAAACAACCTGTCCATCGCGTCTCGCAGAGAAAATATTCCGCTAAATGGATCCCGAATAGCCGGAAAGTCAGAGCTTTCTCTTGATTCGTTTCGTCTTGTTATTTTCATGGTATTTTCCCGAGCTTGCTGGCATGCCAGCAAATCTCATTATGATTATTATTAATTCGACCTTTTGTAATTACAGATTTAAAAAGGGATTATCATCAACATGATGCCCAAGGATATTGCCGCTTGCTGATTTTTTGAGAATGCGGCCTTCCCCTTGGGCGAGCGGAGTAGGAACCCCGCCAATCAGTATCTTTGCGTGATACTTTACCGCGTAAGATATTTAGTTGTGGATTTGAGACGCAAAATGTCGCCCCCGTTCGGGGCTAAGTATCATTGGAGATGGAGCGCATGATTTTTGTTCTCCAATGAGTTATCGCGCTTGGCGTTCTCAAAAGAAAATTTCTGATCATAGGCTTTTTTTGATTCCATCGCTCCAGCGGTCGACCTTACCGCTTGACCCCTGTCGGAATGTATAACAACAGAAGAGGCATAAGGTGTCGCATAAACATAAAATATACTCGCGTCACAAACGACCTGGAGCCTACCTTAGGTATGCATAACACCTTGGAGAATAAATGGTGTCAGTTTTTCCTACTGAGAAAACGCGGCTTGGTGTATTTTTTCTGATATTCTCCGAATCGAACCAAATCTTTAAGATAAGGATGTTTAATGAGTTTCTTGCGGCTTCTTGATAAAACTAATTTCACTGCATTCTCGCTTTTGCCGACGATGCGGGCAATATCTTTTATCGGTAGTTCTTGCTGATAGCGCAAAAGGAGAATGTCCTTTTCCGACTCCGGCAATTGCTGAATGGCTCGCCAAAGAAGTTCCGCATTTCTTTGTCTGTCAATCTCCTGATCCACAGTTACTTCGTCCGGTACATCGCCTACTGACTCGAGAGACATGGATTGCGGCTTGCGATAGTAATTGACTAGGATATTGTGCGCGATTGTCAACAGGTAGGAATAGTATGAATACGAACGCAAATAAAATTTCGACGAATTCTGATATGCCTTCATGAAAGTTTCCTGAAGCAAATCTTCGGCTACTTCTTTCTGGTGCCCAACACGATACCAGAAATAGTTAAAAAGTCGTTGAGCATATTTTTTATATAAGGCTTCATAAGCCTCAGGATTCCGCTTTGCTTGTTCAATTAAAGTAATATCCTCTTTGTCCATATTTGTATTTTACTCTTTATCCCCAAAAAAAATAAGTTTCTCGGAGCAAGGGAGCGATATCAGCCCAGATTTTTTGATATTGGTCTGGTTTAGTTGAAGTAATTTTGAAAAAGTGTTATAAGTCACATAGTGTCATCCGCCCATAGCTCAGCTGGTAGAGCACTCGCCTCTTAAGCGATTGGTCCCAGGTTCGAACCCTGGTGGGCGGACAAGAAAAATTTTAAGGATATTAAAAATGCTGGGGTGTCGAAATTGGTAGCCGAACTTGCTTTAGGAGCAAGCGAGAGAAATCTCATGGGAGTTCGAGTCTCCCCCCCAGCACAATCCAGTTTATGAAAAGCCGCCATATGCATGCACATCACCTTGCGAGCTTGACATTTTCATTCAAAAGTGCTATATTAACGCCATGAATAAAATAGTGAAAAACCGAATAAATAAAGGATATAAGGCTGCACTTTTTGCTCGAGGAATACCGGCTTTTGCTTTGATACTTATTCTTGTTGGCGCGCCGAACATCGCGAGCGCTTATATGTCTTTCTATCAGCCCGCTCCTTTTTCGGGCACCCAAACAGACTATTCAAGTTACGGCCAATACAACAATAATCAGAATAATCAGGGAGCGAATAATTACGGCAATCAGCCGAACAACGGCAATTCTTCCCCTTACATTAACTATATAACCCCGAGCGCGACCACCGCGGGAGCCGGAGGGGCGGTTATCACCATCACTGGCAACGGTTTCGTGCCCGCTTCCATGGCTCAGTTTGATGGAACCAATTATCCCACCACTTATGTGAGCCCAAGCGAGCTTCGGATAAATTTATCTTCTCAAGCGGTAGCTAATTCCGGAAAATATTATGTTTCGGTCATCAATCCCGGCGGAGGATTTTCTAATCCGGTATTATTTACGATAAAAAATCCGGCGCCGGTCGGCTCCTTTAACCAGTATCCAAATACTTCCGGCCCGTATTCCTATAATAATTCAAATTATGGAGCGAGCGCGGGTACCGCCTATCAGAATACTTATGGCGGATACAATGGCGCAAGTAATGCTGATACTACCGGTGAAAGTTACTCCGATCTCACCGCAGGCGCGATTTACGGTTCAACCGGCTTCTTCCCCAGCGGACTCCTGCAGTGGATCCTGTTCATAATTTTAGTTTTTGCCATCATCTTTGTCTGGCGCCGGTTCTTCGGCAGTACCGCAAAATATCACTCTACTCCATTGAAGCACGCCTAAGAAAGCTTA
>JAKALJ010000014.1:0-13703 GCA_021813175.1 bacterium
GCACAGCAGATTGAAAAAATCTGCCGATATGGTGGCCATGGTGTAACGGCTAACACAGAAGCTTGTGGAGCTTTTAATCAGGGTTCGATTCCCTGTGGCCACCCCCGTATTTGATCATGTGGGTGTAATATGTATCTGAACTTAGCCGGTTATGTTGTACATTCTTTTCTCTTGACATTGCATACCCCCTGTGGGTATCATAGGAGGAGGGGGCGGACGCTCTCTGTAATTCCATGAAATACTTTGTATCGCTATTGTTAATAATCAGCTTTATAGGAATCGGCGTTTTTAGTTTTTCACTTTTTGATCCCAATATGATGGACGGCTCAAGCGGCGGTTGCATTGCTTCAGCCATAGATGGGACAACTTGTTCCATGGGCCTAATGGCCATGACCCTGCATCATATTTCCGCTTTTCAAACACTTACCAGAACCGTCGTACCGCCCACTCCTAGTTGGCTTTTATTGATCGCATCTCTGCTTCTTGTTCCGCTTTCAATGTTTCTATTTGATAAAAATTTACTGCTTTTAAAACCCGAATTATTTAGAGAACGATGGCAAGATTTAAGGTTTCATTCTTTGCGCAGTCTTCAAAAAATCATTTCCTGGCTTTCTCTTTTTGAGCTTAGCCCTTCTCTTCGATAATAGCACGCATTAAGCGGGAGCTTTTTGGTGCTTTTTTGAGTATCCTTAGTCGAAGGATATTTTTGTTGTTCATCTAAATAGATTACATGAAATCTATGCAAAAAATTATATGGAAGCTCTGGTTGGAACATCATTAATAGCGGCATTCGTGGCCGGAGTGGCCGCGCTCTTTGCCCCGTGCTGTATCAGCGTCCTCTTACCTTCTTACTTAGGCAACATTTTTAAGGAGAAATACAAAATCTTCTTTATGACCTTTGTCTTTTTCTTGGGAGTGGCCACGGTCTTCCTGCCGATAGGACTCGGAGCATCTTTCTTGGCGCAGCTGTTCAGTAAATATCACAACATAATTTTCAGCGTTGGCGGTATATTTCTCCTCGCGCTCGGTTTAACCATGCTCTTCGGCAAAAAATTCACCACTCCGGTCTCCGTTCGTGACGGCATGAAACGGCATGTCTCTTCCATCTATGTTCTCGGCATTTTTTCGGCCATAGCCACTACTTGCTGCGCGCCGGTATTGGCCGGAGTGCTGACGCTATCGGTGGCAAGCGGAACGATTTTGTGGGGAGTGTTATATACCTTGGCCTATGTGGTCGGCATGACATTGCCATTGTTCATTATTGCGGCATTTTTGGACAAAGTGAATCTGACTGAGCGATTCACCAATGCCAAAAAAACAATCGGACTAAGAATCGGCGGTTACAACTGGCAGATTACGGTTTCGGAATTGATCTCCGGACTGATTTTTCTCCTTATGGGCGGATATATAACTTACCTGGCTTTCGGCAATAAATTGTTCGCGCATTCGGAATATCAATTGCAGATGAATATATGGAATGCAAAGTTCTTGGGCGCAATCAACGGATTCGTAAATCTTATTCCGGAATACATCTGGGCGCTTCTGTTCATTGGAATAGTCGCCTATGTGTCGCATGTATTCATTAAACAATACAAAAAACAAAAATATGAACAAAAATAATCACAATCAAAAAACATCTTGGTTCACCACTGCCATTATCGTGGCCGTAGGACTGGGTTTGGGATATTTTCTGGTTAAGACTTCGCCGCAAAATACCAATCAAACATCCGCCACGGATGGTATGCATGCATCGCCTGGAGCGCCCAATACCGAAGAACTAAATTCCCTCATAGGGAAACCAATACCAAACATCCAGCTGGTCGATAAAGACGGCAAAATATATGTCCCGGCAGACTTCAAAGGCAAATATACCGTTCTATTCTTCAACGAGGGTCTTATGTGCTACCCGGCTTGCTGGGATCAGATGGCATCGTTCGGCAGGGACCCGAGATTCAATAGCGGGGAGATCCAAGCAATATCGGTCGTAACCGATTCTGCCAAAGATTGGCAGACGGCAATGGCTAAAATGCCTGAACTTGCAAAAGCTACCACCCTGTTTGACGGAGGGGCAAACGCTTCCCGAACGCTTGGCATGTTGACCACAAATTCCTCTATGCACAGAGGATCGCTTCCGGGGCACACCTATGTTTTGATCGATAAGGAAGGAATCGCGAGATACGTGTTCGATGACCCGAACATGGCAATAGCGAATGACATGCTCTTCAATAAAATTCAAGCATTAGGCAAATAGTAATATGGACAAAAAACGACAATTAAAACTCGGCGATATGGTTGCCAAGATGGCCAAGGCGCTTCATATACCTCACTGTGATAAATGCGAGCAGCGCCGCCTTATTCTGAACGAGGTAAAATCGTTGGGTATAGGAGAAACGATAAAAAAATTGAGGGCAGTTGGATTTTCTCCACCCTCCAAGCGCGCTCTCGAAAAAAAGTCGATTGAAGAAGTCATCCGTAAATTGACGGATTGCTGCAAGAATAAAAATAAATAAGGGTAAATTTCGCTTTTATCCACACTAGTTTGGCTTGACATATAGGGTATAGGGGTATATCCTATAAGTAGGTCGATAAAGCAATTATTAATATCTACAAAATCTATGTTGGATCAAAAGCTAAAAAAGAGAGCTGTCCACCGCGCGAACATTATTCGTGGCCAGATGGATGGGCTAATAAAGGCGATCGATGAAGAGAAATATTGCGTTGATCTCATAACGCAATCGCGGTCAATTCAACTGTCTTTAAAGAGCATGGACCGGATGCTCCTGGAAAATCACCTGCGGGGTCACGTAAAGCGCATGCTCAATGACAAAAAACAGGAGGCCAAGGCCATTAAAGAGCTTGTGGATTTGTACGCCTTATCCAATAAATAACCGTGCCCGAAAAGATTAATTGTCATTAGTGGATGCATAATTCAAATTTAATTAAAAATAATAACTAACTAAAAATATATGCATGATCACAATAAAGATGGGAGAGGCAAGGGAATGCTGTGGATGATGGTCCCATGCCTTCTCCTTGTGGGTGTTCTGTTTTTGGGCGGAGGCAAGTTATCGGGAGGCGGATACTTTTGGCCAATTCTTATCGGTGTCTTTGTGGTTGCGTATGTCTGGATGATGTCTCGCGGTCATGGATCTAAATCCTCTGTTGAAGATCATGCAAAAAAGAAACCTCCTCGAGACCCGGTGTGCGGTATGCGAGCAAGCGACGTTATTACGCTTGTCTATAAAGAGCAAACGTATGCGTTTTGTTCGGATCATTGCCGAAGTCAGTTTGAAAAAAATCCGGAAGCTTACGCTGTAAAATAAATATGACCAACAACACCGCAAAATCAATCTTGTACGGAGCACTCGTAAGCGCGATTTTGCTTGGAGTTTATTTTGCGGTGCTGACGTTGGTCTCCGGATGGAGCTACACTCTTAGTCAGTTCGCAACATTTTGGTATTTCATCACGAGCTTGGCAATTGGTTTCGGCATTCAGATCGGTTTGTATCAGTATCTAAAGGCCCTGGTGCATGGAGGACAAGGCATAAGCAAGGTTGTCGGTGTATCGGGCACGACTTCTACGGCCTCTATGATTTCCTGTTGCGCTCATTATCTTGTGAATTTGGTTCCCATTCTCGGAGTTACGGGGCTTGCTACGTTTGTAGCTCAATATCAAGTCAAGATTTTCTGGGTCGGTCTCGCTTTCAATATATTTGGCATTGTCTTTATCAGCAATAAGATCATTAAATTCTCCGCACGAGACGGATCCGCCTTTGGCGGAAAAAGACATATATGAAAAACAGAGTGATAATAATCTTATTGATACTGGCCCTTATCGGAGGATTTCTGATTTTTTATCAGAATCGTTCCTCAGTGCAAAACGTGCCGGACACTAATAAAACGGGACAACAAGCAAACAACTCCCAAAAATGGGAGACGAAAACTGATGATCAGGCGAGCGTTACTGTCGTGGTCACCCCGCTAGATCTTTCGCCGCAATCCTCGCAGTGGAAATTTGATATTGGCATGAACACTCATTCAGTCGAGCTTGGAGAGGACATGACAAAATCAGTTGTTCTTATAGATGACCGGGGCAAGGAACATACGCCTCTTAAATGGGATGGGCCGGTCGGAGGTCATCATAGAGAAGGTACCCTTACTTTTACTAAAATAACGCCATTTCCGAAATCCGTTGAACTGAAAATTTCCGACATAGGAAATGTTGTGAGGATTTTTACTTGGCAACTTAACTAAAAATATATGAATCATAACCACAACAATTCAAAAGGAACTCTCTACACCTGTCCTATGCATCCGGAGGTGCAAAAGACTGCACCTGGCAAATGCCCGGGGTGCGGTATGGACTTGATTCCGGAAAAGAAATCAGCCGGCGAACCGAGCCATGGCGAAATGCAAAAAATGCATGCCCGCCAGGGCCATGGCGGCGGCAAGAGACATACGGACCACGAAGCGGCTATGACCAATCCCCAAATAGCCAAGAAGATGGAGAAAGATATGCGCCACAGGTTTTTTGTATCTTTTATCCTTTCCATTCCGATTTTTCTGCTCTCTCCGGTCGGGGCAAATTTTCTGAACATCCGTATTTTCGATGCGCAAATCACAAATTGGCTGCTTTTACTGCTGAGCACGCCGATTGTCTTCTGGACAGGTTCTATTTTTATCACTGGAACCTATTATTCGCTGAAAGCCAAGAAGCTCAATATGGCTGTTTTGGTCGCTACCGGCGTTCTAGCCGCATATCTTTTCAGTGTGCTTCTCACAATAATTCGGCCGAATTCTGAAACTTTCTATGAAGCGGCGGCCCTACTTGTTACCTTCGTGCTATTCGGTCACTGGATGGAAATGAAATCGCGCCGAGGCACATCCGATGCCTTGCGCGCACTGTTTGATTTGGTGCCACCGAAAGCAAATATAATTCGAAACGGCAAGGAAATAACGATTCCAAGCGCGGAAGTCGCGAAAGATGATATCGTAATTATCCGTCCCGGCAACAAAATCCCGGTGGATGGAGAAGTTATAGAGGGGGAAACCTATATTGACGAAGCGTTGGTTACCGGAGAATCCCTGCCCGTTCATAAAAAAGTTGGCTCCCAAGTGGTAGGCGGCTCAATCAATCAGCAAGGGTCAATAAAATTTAAAGCAACCAAAGTCGGCGGCGAAACCGTTCTTGCTCAAATTATTAAGATGGTAGAAATCGCCCAGAATTCAAAAGCTCCCGGCCAACGCCTAGCGGACAAAGCGGCAGGCTGGTTGGTTGTGCTTGCCATCGGCTCCGGACTTATCGCTTTCCTTGGTTGGTATTTCGGAGCGGGCGCGGGATTTATCACTGCTCTTACCTTTGCCGTGTCTACGGTAGTCATCGCCTGTCCTGACGCGCTGGGTCTCGCCACTCCAACTGCCGTAGCAGTAGGCACGGGCATTGGCGCAAAACATAACATCTTAATCAAAGACGCCGCCACTCTTGAGAAAACCTCAAAGATTAACGCAATGATCCTGGATAAAACCGGCACTCTTACCAAAGGCCAGCCGGAAGTCACGGACGTTATCTCCTTTATTGAATCAAAACGCCCGGAAATTCAAACAAATATTCTCCAAATTGCCGCCTCTATTGAAAAACATTCAGAGCACCCGCTTGCCAAAACCATTGTTGAAAAAGCTTCAAAAGACGATATGGAGCTGTTCAACATATCCAAGTTTGAAGCAGTGGCCGGTCATGGGGTAAAAGGATTTATCTACGGAGAAAATCACCTGGTACTTCTTGGCAACCAAAGACTGATGGAATCGCATCAGGTGTCGGTAAGTTATGAGGTGCGGAAAACTCTGGAACGGCTTCAAAATGATGGCAAAACCGCAATGCTTTTGGCGCTGGATAAGGAAGTTATCGGAGCAATCGCAGTGGCAGATACGCCTCGGGAAAATTCAACCCGCGCAGTGGCTGAACTTAAGAAAAACGGCATTGAGATTATTATGATCACCGGAGACAATCAGAGAACGGCTGAAGCTATTGCTAAACAGCTAGGTATTGATCGCGTTTTCGCTGATGTGCTCCCAGCCGACAAAGCTAAGTGGGTAAAGAAACTGCAAGACGAAGGAAAATTTGTGGCTATGGTCGGGGACGGCATCAACGACGCTCCAGCTTTGGCCCAGGCGGACATAGGCATAGCCATCGGGGCCGGCACGGATGTAGCCATTGAAACCGGAAACATCGTTCTGATGAAATCGGACCCGTATGATATTGTTTCAGCAATCCGTTTGAGCAAAGCTACAGTGGTAAAAATGAAGCAAAATCTCTTCTGGGCCGCCATATATAACCTGCTTGCCATTCCGGTGGCAGCCGGTGTTTTTTATCCGAGTTTCGGCCTGTCTCTTCGTCCGGAGTTTGCCGCTCTCCTCATGTCCGCTTCCTCAATCATAGTGGCCACCAACGCCGTATTGCTTAAAAGAGTAGAGTCCAAATTAACGGTATGATTATTTTAGTCTCGCTTGACTTTGATACCCCCTAGGGGTATATTAGAAGCATAAAGGCGAATAAAATACGCGCGTCCTGCCGATCCGGGCTATCAGAAGAAAGCTTTCTGCATTTCCAAGAAAAAGTAATTATCAATAATTATTATTAATAAATTCCACGCGGTTGTCGCGTGATTATAAAAAATGAAAAGCAAAATAGCAGGTTCAAGTGTGTTTATTTTCATGTTTTCGGTTCTGGTCTTGCCCGGGATGGCGAGCGCCCAGACAGGCATGATGGGCAAATACGGTTATGGAGCGTATTCTCCCGCCTCGGTCCAATCTTCGGAAGTAAATTCAATCTTAGGAGATATTCTTTCTACTCAGAAGGTAAAAAGCGCGGATAAGGTGGATTGCGCCAAAGTTACGGACAGCCAGTTTGAAAAATTGGGCGACGCCTATATGGGCGTGATGATTCCGAATAAAAGCCAGCATGAAGCAATGGATAAAATAATGGGCGGGGAGGGTTCCGCCAGTCTGACTCAGGCGCACATTAACATGGGACGGTCTTATTTGGGATGCTGGTCTGGCTACAATTCCGGCCCGATAATGATGTCCATGATGAATGGATTTGGAAATTACGGCGGTTACTACGGTCCGGGAATGATGGGTGTGAATTACGGCCCGAGCGGCTATGGCTACGGCATGATGGGGTCGTATTTAGGCTGGCATTCCTGGATCGGCTGGCTGGTGATGGCTCTGTTTATTATTTTAATGATTCTTGGCATTATCGTTCTGGTAAAATATTTGCAGAGGCGCTAAAAGATGGATTGTTGCGAACAGGCAAAATCGAGCGACAACCGCGTTTACCGGTGCAAAGAATGCGGATTGCATTATAAAGAGAGAACACTGGCGGAAAAATGTGAGGCGTGGTGCAAAGAACACCATAGCTGTAATTTGGAAATTATAAAGGACTCTGTGGAGGAAAAGAAAAAAACGGGGAAATATGAATAAAAACAAACGCTCACTTCTGATAAATCTGGCCCTGGCGGCAGCCTTTTTCACCGTGGTGGCGGCCATTATTCTTTCACGCCCGGCGCCTGATCTGAAAGTGGGCTTGGCCGGCTTGCCTTCGGATGATGCGGTTCTGCCAGTGGTTTGGGGCGATCTAGGGGGGAGGATGGTGCAATCTGGAGTGATTGACCAAGGCAAGTTTGAAGCTCTGTATGCCAGCCGTGGCGGTCTGAATCCGGAAGAAAAAAATTTATTATTAGGGCGTGACGATAATCGGCTGAAAATCACTTCCCGGAACGCCGGATATCTGCTAAATCTCTTTTGGGCGCTCGGTCTAGGACAGAAGAATCCGATAATTCTATCCGGCGAGATGATGGATCCGAGATACGGCGGGGGCGGTCCGCCAGCCGGCGGATTCGCTTCTACCGGCGGATGGAGTTTAGCCGCGGGAAGCGCCATGGAACATTATGGAAAGCATGAATTTTTTACCCTCACTTCCGCCCAACAAACACTGGTGGAAAAAATATCCAGGGGAATATACCGACCCTGCTGCGATAATTCCACTCATTTTCCGGATTGCAATCACGGCATGGCTATGCTCGGCCTCCTCGAGCTTATGGCCTCGCAGGGAGCGAGCGAAGAGGAGATGTGGAAGGCGGCTCTCTCCGTGAACGCTCACTGGTTTCCGGACAATTACGCCCTCATCGCGGATTATTTCAAAAAGAATGGGGTCGCCTGGAAAAATGTCGATCCCCGCAAAGCGCTCAGCGCCGCCTATTCGAGCGGGAGCGGCTACGCGCGCCTGGTTGCGGAAATGGCTCCGCTCAAAAGGGGACAAGGAAACAGCTGCTCTATATGAACCAAACTTGCGGATTCTTCTAAAGAATAATATTATAACAGGATTATAATATTTTAAGTATTCATTATGAAATCAAAAACTATAATCATATCCCTCGGCATCGCCTTGCTTCTGGTCGGCTTGTATGTGTGGAGTCGGGCGGTTGACAAATCAGTGCCCGTTTCAAGCGCTCCGCTCTTGGGTGAAGCGATTCCGGACCAGGGACGCTCCCATGTGCCCATTGGCACTGCCGTCACTTATAATTCCAATCCCCCCAGTTCCGGTCCGCACTATGCCGAATCAGCCCATGCCGGAATCTATGACAAAGCAATTTCAGACGGGTATCTGGTGCACAGCCTGGAGCATGGAGCGGTGATCCTGTGGTACCGGCCGAATCTTTCGGCGGCCGAAATTGAAGAATTGAAGAGCATTTATAATTCCGTTCCGGTAAAGAAAAAGATTATGACACCGAGAGAGAGTCTGGATGTTCCGGTGGCTCTGTCTTCCTGGGGCAGGATATTGAAATTGAATCAGATTGACCCGCAGAAGATAACGGACTTTATGCGCGTAAACTATGACCGGGCGCCGGAGCAAGCGCCGATCTAATTAGAAGGACGGAAGGAAAACCGCTTTGTGCTAAAATGGCTCTGAGTTTATATGATTTCCAGGAGCCAAAAAGAAACTGAAAAGATTGCTGAAGTATTCATAAGCAAACTGCTTAAAAAGGAGCAGAAACGTTCCGGCGCGCTGGTGGTCGGCTTGTCCGGGAATTTAGGGTCTGGAAAGACCGCCTTTGTCAAAGCGGCTGCCAAATATTTTGGAATAAGAGATACAGTAACCAGTCCCACTTTTGTGATTATGAAAAAATATCGCGGATTTTTCTTTCACTTAGACGCTTACCGGCTGAAAAATGAAAAAGAGCTGTCCGTCCTCGGCTGGCGGAAAATCATCGGCGAAAAAAACAATCTTGTTTTTATAGAATGGCCGGAAAATGTGCGCAAGGCGATGCCTCGCGGGGCCAGATACATTTTTGCTTCGTACCAGAAAGATGGCGGGCGAAGTTTCAAACTGAAATGAATTCCAATGAAAAAGCGTGGAGAGAGGAAAAACTGGCCAAGACTCTGCGAGAGGGCGGCTTAGCGGTAATGCCCACGGATACGATTTACGGGATAGTGGCCAGGGCGGAAGATCCGAAAGCGGTGGAGCGCGTATATAAAGTACGCGGCAGAGACCGGAAAAAACCCTGCATAATACTAATCGGTCGGCAGAGCCAGCTCAAAAAATTTTCGGTTCGTTTGTCCGAAACACAAAAGCGGACGCTTGGTCGGTACTGGCCCGGTCCGGTAAGCGTGGTGTTGGATTGTCTTTCAGAAAAATTTTCCTATCTGCATCGCGGAACTAAAACTCTCGCGTTTCGCTTGCCGGATGAGCCGGCTCTGCGGAAATTGCTTTTGAAGACTGGACCGGTTTGCGCGCCTTCGGCGAACGCCGAAGGCGCGCCCCCGGCCCGCAATATTTTGGAAGCAAAAAAGTATTTCGGGAAGAAGGTTGATTTCTACGCATCTGGCGGGGAGAGTAGCGCGGAGAGTAGCATAGAAAGCGGGGCGGAGAGCGGGGCGAAAGGGCGCCTGGCGCCCTTTCGCCCCAACCCGCGGCCTTCCCGTGTCATCAGATTGAAGCCGGACGGTTCGGTAGATATAATTAGAGAATGAGCTTGGAAGACCCCGAAACCAAAGAGGCATCGGAAGTCGCGCAATCCGCGGATGCCCCGATTGTTCCGTTTCGCAAACATTACTGGAAGGTGCTCGGGCCGGGCCTAACCACCGGCGCGGCCGATGACGATCCATCCGGCATCGCCACCTATTCCCAGATGGGCGCCCAGAACGGTTTTGGTTTGGCCTGGCTTGCCGCTTTTCTCCTGCCCATGATGGCTACGGTGCAGGAAATGTGCGCTCGCATCGGCCTTTCCACCGGGGCGGGACTGGCTTACAATATAAAGCGCCATTATTCCAGAAAAGTGCTTCTCGCTTCCACTTTTCTGCTTCTATTAGCCAACGTATTCAACATCGGGGCCGACCTCGGAGCTATGGCCAAAGCCGCGGAGCTTTTGGTCCCCCAAGCGAACTTCGTGCTTCTCGTTTTTTTCTTCGCCCTTTTCAGCTTGGTTTTGCAAGTGTTCATTCCGTACCGGAAATATTCAAAATATCTTAAGTATCTTTCTTTTGTGCTGGTGGCATACATATTGTCCGCCATATCCATCCGTATGGATTGGCCCTTCGTTCTAAAAAGCGCGATTATCCCTTCAGTTGATTTTTCCAAGAGCACCATTATTCTGATTGCCGCCGCCTTCGGCACCACCATTTCGCCCTACCTTTTCTTTTGGCAGACCAGCCAGGAAATTGAAGAGGAGATAGAGCGGGGAGAAACGAGCATTAAATCCAGAAAAGCGGGAAATACTCCGGAAAAAATCAAGGACATGCGAGAAGACGTGTGGTCCGGAATGATTTTTTCCAACCTGATTATGTTCTTTATTATTATCGCCTGCGGGGCCGCTCTTTTTCCGTACGGGATCACCAATATAAATACCGCGGCCGAAGCGGCGGAGGCTCTCCGGCCTTTTGCCGGAGATTTCGCTTATCTTCTCTTTGCATTGGGCATCGTGGGAACGGGCCTCTTGGCTATTCCCGTCCTGGCCGCTTCCGCTTCCTACGCTATTTCCGAATCCTTCGGGTGGAAATTCGGCCTGAACCGGAAGTTCAAGCAGGCCGCTTCTTTCTATGGAGTGATCATCTTCTCTATGGCCTTGGGCATTGCCCTTAATTTTATCGGCCTCCCGTCCATCCAAGCGCTTATCTATTCGGCCGTATTGAACGGCATAGTCTCTCCGGTGGTGCTCTTCTTTATTCTGCGAATCAGCGCTAGTGAAAAAATAATGGGCCAGTTCAAAAACAAACCCCTTGGAAATATCTTTGGCTGGATAACTTTCCTGGCCGCGACGGTCTTAAGCGCCCTTTCCATATATTTTCTAATATGGTAAAAAAGCGAGACACCCCGTCAAAGAATATTCCCGACCTGATCCCGATTTTAAAATACCGTAAGAAACGATGGTAAAAATTTTAGAAAATTACGATCTGACTAAACTGAACACTTTCGGAGTATCCGCAAAAGCGAGATACTTTGCCGAAGTTGTCTCCGAAGAATCGGCGGGAGAGCTTTTTAAGAATAGGATATTCCGGAAAAACAAAAGGCTTTTCTTGGGCAGCGGGAGCAATGTGCTTTTCACCCGCGATTTTGCCGGCATAGTCGTTTTAAACAAACTCAAAGGAATGGAAGTGCTGAAAGAAGATTCGGAAAAAGTCCGCCTAAAAGCCATGAGCGGGGAATCCTGGAGCGAACTGGTGGATTTCTGCGCGGACCGGAGATGGTGGGGGATAGAAAACCTGGCTCTTATTCCAGGCACGGTCGGAGCGGCGCCCATACAGAACATCGGGGCGTACGGAGCGGAGCTGAAAAACGTCCTAGTGCAACTAGAAGCGTATGACCTGAATACGGGAGAAAAAAAAATTTTTAAAAATAAGGAGTGCAATTTCGGCTACCGCAGCAGTATTTTCAAAAAAAAGCTGAAGGGCAGATATTTCATTCTCTCTGTTCTTTTGGAACTGAAAAAATCAAGCAAAGCAAACACCGCCTATCGCGTCCTCTCCGAATATTTAAAAGAGAACAATATAATAATACGCGGACCGAAAGATATAAACGCCGCGGTATCGGCCATTCGCCGGAGCAAACTGCCCGACCCGAAAAAAATCGGCAACGCCGGCAGTTTCTTTAAGAATGTTTTGATAAGCGAGGCCAAACTGGCGCGGCTCCAAAAGAAATTTCCGGCAATGCCGCATTTCCGAGAAGAAAAAGCCGTAAAAATTCCGGCTGGCTGGCTCATAGAACAGTGCGGATGGAGGGGAAAAAATTTCGGCCGGGCCGGAGTGCATGAGAAACAGGCTCTGGTTTTAGTAAACTTGGGCGGGGCCAGCGGCATGGAAATAAAAAAACTTTCAGATAGAATAAAAAACTCTGTTCGGAAAAAATTCGGCCTGTTGCTGGAAACGGAAGTGAATATATGCTAGAATCGGGCAATTAGAAATAAGTTTCATTTTTTATGAATAACAAAACGATTATTTATTCGGTTATTGTGATAGTAGCGCTGGCGGTGCTGGCCTTCCTGTCTTTTAATTATATGAAAGCGAAAAACATTTCCTCCGACAATACAAACAACAACGCAAATGCCACGGACGGTTTTTCTTCGCTTAATCATTCTGGAGACCCAGGCAGTCTTCCCGATGGAATCAAAGCAAGTATCTTAAAAGAAGGAACAGGCCAAACGGCCAAGGCGGGAGATACTGTTTTTGTGAATTACACCGGCAAACTTTCCGACGGTACCGTCTTTGATTCCAATACCGATCCGAAATTCAGTCATGTCAAGCCCTTCAAATTTGTCCTCGGCTCCGGACAGGTCATCCAGGGATGGGACGAAGGGGTGGTCGGAATGAGAGTGGGAGAAGAAAGGAAGCTGGTGATCAGCCCGGCCTACGCGTATGGGGCGAGCGGGATCAAGGATATCATCCCCCCGAACGCCACCCTTACTTTTGACGTAACTTTGCTCTCTATCGGCGGGGGAAAATAAAGATAAATATATGGCGGAAAATTATAAAAAAATCTTGTTTGGCACAGGTGCGGTGCTCTTAGCAGTGCTTTCCGTGTACTTCGTAGTCAGGATAGTTGCTGATATAGACTCTATGAATGCGGCTCCCGGCGGGACGGAACATACCATCAGCGTTTCCGGACACGGGGAAGCGCAGGCAGTTCCCGATATCGCCAATGTTTCTTTTACTCTGCGGGAAGAAGCGGCTACGGTGAAAGAAGCGCAGAGCAAGGTGGCCGCTATTGAGAAGAAGGTCCTGGATGCTCTCCGGGCCGACGGAGTGGCGGAGAAAGATATCAAGACCGTAAGCGCTTCTTTTAATCCCAAATATCAGTACACTTACGCGAAATCTATGATTCCTTGCCCTTACTCTGTTTGTCCTCCTCCGGGCAAAAGCGTGATTGTCGGATATGAAGCGTATGAAAGCATAAACGTAAAAGTCCGAAACATAGACAACGTCGGCAAAATTATCCAAGACCTCGGTTCATCCGGCGCTTCTAATCTATCCGGTCCGAACTTTGCCGTGGACAAGGAAGACGCCTTGAAAGTGGAAGCCAGAAAGAAAGCTATAGAAGCGGCCAAAGAAAAAGCGGAAGCGCTTTCCAGAGAACTCGGAGTGCGCCTGGGCAAAGTGGTCAACTTCAGTGAAAGTAGCGGGCCGTATCCGATAATGTATGGCGCGGCCATGAG
>JAKALJ010000014.1:13803-16363 GCA_021813175.1 bacterium
AGCGCTGCCTCTCGGCCCGTCGGCCTGCGAGACACCCCTTCAAAGAATATTCCCGACCTGTCTCTTTTCAAAAGAGCAGGGTTTCCTTTTCACAATTCGCATCATATGCTTGCGTTTTTACCTGAAAAGAGTATATTGAAATACGCCCCTGCCGGGGCTTTTTTGAAAAGAGATGTCAAAAATAAGCAATTTTTTGAAAGAGATAAAAGCAGAGCTATCCCATGTAGTATGGCCCACACGGAAGCAGACGATATATTACACCATTTTAGTGATCGTCCTCTCTATTGTAGTGGCATACTTCCTGGGTATTTTTGATTATATCTTTCTAGACGGATTAAAGCTGCTGGTATAGCGGTATCAAAAACATGTCCAAACAAGAAACCCAAGGCGCTCGAAACTGGTACGCCATCCATACTTACTCCGGTTATGAAAACGTAGTCTTGCGCAACTTAAAACAGCGCATAGACTCTCTTATGATGCACGATAAAATTTTCAATGTGGTCGTGCCGGTGGAAAAAAAAATTAAAATCAAAGGCGGAAAAAGAGTGGAAGTGGAAGAAAAAATTTACCCTGGCTACGTGCTGGTAGATATGATAGTAACCGACGATTCTTGGTACGTGGTCCGAAACACTCCGCGAGTGACCGGCTTCGTGGGCGCGGGAGTAAATCCGGTGCCGCTCAAAAAAGAAGAAATGGAATATCTGTTTAAGAAAATGGAGGGAAGCGGAGCGGCCAAGCACACCATTGATCTTTCCGAGGGAGAGCTGGTTATCATCACAGACGGGCCCTTCCGGGACCTGGAGGCGCGGGTGGAATCCGTGGACCAAGAGCGGGGAAAAGTAAAAGTGCTGGTTTCCATGTTCGGCCGGGAGACCCCGGTGGAGCTGGATTTCTTGCAAGTTAAAAAAGCATAAGCTAATGTATAAATAACCGAAAATATGGCAAAGAAAATAACAAAAAAAATAAAATTGCAGATTCCGGCCGGCAAAGCCACTCCGGCCCCGCCTTTGGGTCCGGCACTCGGCCAGGCCGGCATCAACATCGGCGACTTCGTGACCAAGTTCAACGCGGCCACCCAAAAAATGGCGGGAGATATTGTATCCGTAAAGGTTTCAGTATATGAAGACAGGACCTATGATTTTCTGGTAAAAACTCCGCCGGTTTCCGGCCTTATCTTGAGGGCAGCCGGAATAGATAAAGGTTCAGGCAAGAACGCGCTCAGTAAAGTCGGGAAGATTACCCGAAAGCAAGCGGAAGAGATAGCCCAGAAGAAGATGCCCGACCTGAATGCTAAAGACTTGGCAGGGGCGACCGCCATTGTGGCCGGTTCCGCCCGTTCCATGGGTATCGAAGTGGTAGACTAATGTGCGTATAAAAGCTGTCAAAACCAGAATATTCAGGGAGAATGAAGACCTCCTCTCCTTTATTTTTAAATACATAAAAAAATTGCCGGAGAAATCCGTCTTAGTGGTAACGTCAAAGATTGTGGCTTTATCCGAAGGAAGAACGGCAGAGTGCAAAAATAAAAGAGAAAAGGCCCGTATTATAAAAAAAGAAAGCGAACTGGCCATAAAGACCAAACTTGCTTGGCTCACGGTAAAAGACGGCACCGTGATGGCTTCAGCCGGGGTGGATGAATCCAATGCGGATGGAAAGCTGGTTCTTTTACCTAAAGACAGTTTCGCTTCGGCGGAGAGCATCCGGAAAATACTGAAGAAAAAATTCGGCATAAAAAAACTCGGAGTGCTCATCACCGACAGTCGCACTTTTCCCTTGCGCGCCGGCATTGTGGGTATGGCTCTGGGCTACGCGGGACTCAAAGGTATTCGCGACTATCGCGGCGCCAAAGATATTTTCGGCAGAAAACTGAAAATTTCCCGCACCGACGTGGCAGATTCATTGGCCGCGGCCGCGGTGCTTTGCATGGGAGAAGGGAAGGAACACCTGCCTTTGGCTATTATCGAAAATGCGCCGGTGATTTTCTGCGACAAGACGGATCCGAAAGAGATAACTATAGAGCCAAAAGAAGATTTGTATTTGCCTCTTTTTAGGCGTATATTGAAATTATGAAAAAAGAACGTCCGTCCTGGGATGAATATTTTATAGGCATGGCTAATTACGTTGGCACCCGGGGCACTTGCGACCGAGGTCGGGCCGGTTGCGTTATCGCTCGGGAGAAAAGAGTCATTTCCACCGGATATGTCGGCTCTCCTCCGGGTCTTCCGCATTGCGACGAGGTTGGGCACGAGATGCACAAAGTGGTAAACGAAGACGGCACCGAATCTATGCACTGTGTTCGCACCGCTCACGCGGAACAAAATGCCATAGCTCAGGCGGCCCGATTCGGCATGGCTTTGGACGGCGCCACTCTCTATTCCAAGATGACGCCCTGCTATGCCTGCGCCAAGATGATTATCGCCGCTGGTATTAAACGGGTGGTAAGCGAAAAAGATTACCATGCGAGCAAGCGGAGTAAGGAAATTCTAAAAGAGGCCGGAGTAAAACTGGAGATTATGAATAAAGAGATTGAAAAATACGATAACCAATAATAAAGCGATGG
>JAKALJ010000015.1:0-4847 GCA_021813175.1 bacterium
GTCTTTGACATCAAGGATATGATTAACCTTGCTATCACCGAGTTTTATATAAAAATGACCATTGACGGCGAATCCTACGATCCGTTTTCAGCCGAGGCTTTGCGGGTCCTGCCTCCCACCCATCCTTCCTTCCGGGAGGAAATAATAGAGGCTTCCAGGCGCAAATATACCATTTCGCGGGAAGATGCGGCAAGGCTTATCGCCGCTGAGGAAGCCACCATTATCCGGAGCGCCGAAGAAAAAGCCATCATTGAAGGCAAAAAGAAAGAGAAAAAGGAGACTTCCGCCAAATCCCCCCAGGAGGCCGAGCCGATGATATAAAAAAGCTGGCAAAGATTCGCGAGCTCACTCTTGACCTGGGTGTCTCTACGAGTATAATCTACACACCATGGCAAAAGATTATTATGAAATTTTAGGCGTAAATAAGGACGCCTCCAAGGACGAAATCAAAAAGGCGTTCTACAAGCTGGCGCACAAATACCATCCTGATAAAAAGGGCGGTGACGAAAAAAGATTCAAAGAAGTGAACGAGGCATATCAAGTGCTTTCGGACGAAGCGAAGCGCAAGAATTACGACCAGTTCGGCGCCAGCTTTGAAAATATGCGCCAAGGACAAGGCGCCTATGGCCAGAGCAACGGCTTCGGCGGTTTTGATTTCTCCGGTTTTCAGAATGCCGGCGACGGATTCGGAGGAGTGGAATTTGACTTTGGCAATCTAAATGATATCTTCAGCGATTTCTTCGGCGGGAGCGCTGGAAGACAGAAGAGCGGTGATGTTCGAGGGCGGGATATTTCCACGGAGATGGAAATTACCTTCAGCGAAGCGGTTTTTGGCGTGACCCGTACCTTTCTTATGACCAAAAAATCCATGTGCGACACCTGCCAAGGTACCGGAGGCAAACCGGGAGCAAAGATGGAGACTTGCGGACATTGCAATGGGCAAGGAAGAATTCACGAAACAAAGAGGTCCTTCTTTGGAACTTTTTCCTCCACCAAGGTGTGCGATGAATGCTTGGGCAGTGGGAAAGTGCCGACCGAAAAATGCCCGACCTGTAAAGGAGCGGGAGTAATTCGGAAAGAAACGGAAATTTCCCTGAATATCCCCGCTGGCATCCGAGATGGGGAAATGATGCGGCTTGCGGGTATGGGAGAAGCGGTATCCAGAGGCACTCCGGGGGATTTATACGTAAAGATAAATGTTCTGTCTCACCCGGTGTTCAAGCGCGAGGGGGGAAACCTGATTATGGATATGGATTTGAAATTTACTGACGCCTTGCTTGGCGCGGAACGCACTGTCAAAACTCTGGACGGAGAAATTACGGTGAAAATACCTGAAGGCGTTTCGATGAATGAAATCCTGCGGGTAAAGGGCAAGGGCGTGCCCCTCGGGCGCGGAAAGCGCGGAGACCTTCTGATCAAACTTAATATCATATTGCCGAAAAAACTTTCCCGGAAAGAAAAAGAGCTTATAGAAAAACTGAAAGAGGAGGGAATCTAGCCCTCTATCAGCCGATTTTTGAATTTTTCGGCGATTATCCTATAGCATAGCTCAGCCGCGGCGTATTCGGTGAGCACGGTTTCCGATTGGGGTGAGACTTCCACTATATCTGCTCCGATAAGTTCGCATTTTTCAGTCGCCTTTTCAAGCAATTCCACTCCGTAATGCCAAGCCAGGCCGCCCGGCACCGGCGTGCCGGTGCCGGGCATATAAGCCGGATCAAAACCATCTACATCCACGGTTATGTAGAGATATTTGGTTTTGATGGCGTCTAAAATTTTTTCTACCTGAACCTGCTCAAGTCCCCACTCAAATACGGTGATTTTGTTTTTGGGATTATTGAAATACTCGTATTCGTCTTTGGAATATGTTCTGATGCCGACCTGCACTAAGTTGTAGCCAAGCTCACTCGCGTGTCGCATCACGGTGGAATGGGCCAGCGGAGAAGGATTCTCGTTATAGTCGCTATCATCCTTGCGCAAGTCGCAGTGCGCGTCAATTTGCAGGATAGTCACCTCATTTGGATTATATTTTTTGGCCAGGGCCTCAAAAGCCCCGATAGATACGGAATGCTCCCCGCCCAGCAGGAAAACAAATTTTCCTTTTATCAGTAATTCGGTATAGCTTTCGCTGATAATTTTGAGGGTTTCTTCGGGAGACAGTTTTTCTAAACCTCCGAGGTTCTTCCTTGTGGTTCTAACGAAATCAGTCACATTTTTCTTGAATTTCCGGCTAAAAAATTCTATTTGGGTGTCCAGCATCTCTATCACTTTGGCGGGACCTTGGGCCGTGCCTTTGCGCGAGGAAGCAGTTTTTTCATAGCCCGCCTGCAGGATAACCACCTCCGCCTCGTTTTCATTTTCAGCGTTGATTATGCCTTGTATCATAAAATTATATTTTATTAATCTTATATCCTCCGCCAATATCTTTTATCTCATATCCTAAAGAATTTATCTTTTTCCTGAGCTGGTCCGATTTTTTGAAATCTTTTTTTCCGCGCGCTTCCTCGCGTTCCAGAGCGAGTTTTTTGATCTCATCCGGAATTTCTTCTTCCTTTAGGTTTTCAAAACCGAGCCCCAACACTTTGTCAAAGTCAAGAACCGTCGCTTTTTTGTCCGCGTTCGAAACTTTTTCGTCTTTCAATACATTCCACATCACGGTCAGCGCCCGCGGAGTATCCAAATCGTCTTCCAAGTATTTTTTGAATTTATTTTTATACTTCATATTAACATTCCCGGCAACAGCCTCTCCTTGGTCTAAATAAAGCCTATAGAGCCGTTTTAGGGCCGCTTCCGCGCCTTCCAAGGCCTTCCAGGTAAAGTTTACCTTTGTTCTATAATTTGCCATAAGGAGCCAATATCGATAAGCTACCGGATTTATACCTTTTTCTATTATACTGTTTAACTTGAAGAAATTTTCATCAGATTTAGCCATTTTTGCCCCGCCGATGTCAACAAATTCGCTGTGCAGCCAGAATCTTACGAACGGCTTTTTCCCGGTGGCGCACTCTGATTGGGCTATTTCGTTGGTATGGTGGGTGGAAATATGGTCCACTCCGCCAGTGTGAACATCAAACTGCTCTCCGAGATATTTCATGCCCATAGCCGAGCATTCAATGTGCCACCCGGGAAATCCCTGGCCCCAGGGGGAAGGGAAGCCGATTTTGGGATTGAATTTCCACAGGGCGAAATCTTCCGGATGTCTCTTTTCTGAATTAATTTCCACTCTGGCGCCCTCTTCGCTCCATGTCCGTTTTCCTCCCCAAAGCGCGCCATAGTCGGGCATCTTGGAAACATCAAAATATATTCCATCTCTTGTTTTGTAAGTATATCCCTTTTCTTCCAGCCGTTTTACCAAATCCGCATCTTCTTTTACCAGATCGCTTGCGTAGTATAGGCCGCTCGGCATCCGGATGTTTAATTTCACCAAATCTTCCTTGAATTTTTCCGTATAAAAATCGGCCAGCTTCCGCATATTTTTTAGAGTAAGCTCTTTTCCTTCGCGCAAGAGTCCCTTGGTCATTTTATCTTCGCCGGAGTCCGCGTCGCTTGAGAGGTGCCCCATGTCGGTAATGTTCATTATTTGTTTCACTTTGTATCCGCAGTATTCTAGCGTCCTGCATAGAACATCCGCAAACACATACGCGCGCAAGTTTCCTATATGAGCGTAGTTGTAAACCGTAGGTCCGCAAGTGTACATACGAACCTCTTTGGAATCAATGGGCGTAAAAATTTCCTTCTTTCTTCCGAGAGTGTTGAAAAACTTAAGAGGCATTGGGGGTTTGGAATTCAGAACGATAGATAGAAATCAGGACATACAACAAGCTTACCGAAAGCGGACCCAAGAGGATGCCCACCGGTCCGAGCATAAAAAGTCCCCCTAAAATGGAAAAAAGAATCAGGAATGGGGGAATATTTACTTTTCGGCCGATGATCCGAGGGCTTACAAAATTATCCATTACCACTACCTGGGCGGCAAACCAGACTAAGAGCCCGACCGCGCCGGCCGTGTTGCCCGAGACGAATAGGAAAATAATGGCCGGCACCGCCACCAAGGCGGTGCCGGGAGTGGGAATCAAGGCGGCCACGGAAGTGAGCACTCCCCACAGGGCGGGAGAGGGAAGAGAAAAAATATAGAAACCGATGCCCATTAAAATGCCTTGCAGAAGAGCGATTAAAAGATATCCTTTCACCACTCCGTTTATAACCATGCTCATTCTGCGCATTATTTTTTCATTATCATCGTTTGAAAGGGGACTCAAAGCAAGCAGAGAATTTTTCCACCCCACTCCGTCCTTGAGCAGATAGAAGATGGCAAGCAAAGTAAGCAGAAGGGACAGGAGAGTGGTCAAAGTAGCGCCGAAAATTGAGCCGATGTTGTTTACCAGCGATCCCAGCAGGTCGTTCACTTTCTGAGTCAGATTGATGTTTACTCCGCTTGGCAAAATTTTCTGAAGAGAATTATTCAAATTTTCAATAGACGGTATTCCGCCTTGGGTCAAACTGGTGTACAGACTCCGGGACTGATTAAAAATAAGGACTGCTATGCCGAAAAGCGGTCCCAATACCAGGGTAATAAACAGGAGTACAGTTAGAAGAGAGGAGAGCCAAGAAGGGAAGGCGATTTTACGGAACATGTTATAAACCGGCTGTAAGACCACGGCAAAGCAGGCGCCCAGGATGATTATTATTAAAAATGGCTGGAATACGAAAAAAGTAAAAATAATGGTGGCCAAGAGCAGGCCAAAGAAAAAGTATCGTTCCGAGGGTTTTGCTTGCATACTGAAATTATATTCGCAATACAGTTATTTTGCAAAGGAAAACTGCACCGGCTTAAAACGAAAAGCCCT
>JAKALJ010000015.1:4947-16309 GCA_021813175.1 bacterium
AGGCGGATAGCGGAGCGCTGCCTCTCGGCCCGACGGCCTGCGAGACACCCCTTCAAAGAATATTCTCGACCTGTCCCCATGATTTCAAAATATAAAAAAGGAAGCCTTTCTTCCAAAGGGAAGAAAGGCTTCCCACTGGTTTCCTTTACCTTACTTTGTATGGATTGCCAAATAGATGTCTTCCAGAGCCCGTACCGCGTCTCCAGCGGCAATATTGTTCTGATGATATAAGACATTAGTGCAGTCTCCGGCCGCCCAAATACCCGGGGTTTCAGTTTTGTTACTCCAAGGATCTATTTTTATACGATCATATTTATCTAAGGCAACCACCTCTTTGGCAAAATCTGTGTTTGGAATTTGTCCAATTTCCACAAATATTCCCGCTACTTTTAGTTCTTTTTCCGTATTATCATTCTTATCCAAATAAGAGAGTCCTTCCACCAATTTATCTCCTTTTACCTCGGTAATCTCCGCATTGGTAATAATTCTGACTTTTTGATTTTTTTTCACTTTCTCAACAGTTATTTCATCCGCTCGGAATTGGGCGCTCCGGTTTAGAATAGTTACGGATTTACAATAGGCCAAAAGTTGTGAGGCCGTTTCAAAAGCGGCATTTCCCCCGCCGACTACTGCCACATCCATACCGGCGAAAAGAGGACCGTCGCAAGAAGCGCAGTAGGTGACGCCCTTATTTTCAAATTTATCCGCTCCCTTAGCGGGCAGTTTTCTGCGGGTGCTGCCGCTCGCGATTAGAATAGTTTTTGTTTCAAACTCCTCTCCGTTATCAGTGCGTACTTTAAAGAGAGGAGCGCGATTAATCCCATTCGTGCCGACCTCTTCGGAGATTCCGGTGACTTTTAGCCCTTCTTTTATTTCCAAGGTGTCTCCGGTGTTTGCCAGCACGTGTCTCTTTAGTTTTTCCGCTAATTCCGCTCCCGAAATTGATTCGGTGCCGATCCAATTGCGGATTTCCTCCGAAACCGCGCTCTGCCCGCCCCATTCAAAGGTTACAAACAGAGTTCTAAGACGCTTTCGGGCGGCATAAACAGAGGCGGCGGCCCCGGCGGGGCCGCCGCCGATAATTATCAAATCATAAGTCATATTCTCATTATACACTCTCCGTCAAGACGTCCACGCGCTTTCTAGGTCTTCTTCGTCAAGCGGCCGTTGAATTATTTTTTATTTCGCCGCAAGAAGGCCGGAACCGCGCTCCATTCGTCTGTATCGTCTTCAATAATTATTTCTTCCGGTTCCTTTTTCTTCTCCCCTCCGCTCATCGTTCCGTGCATACTGCCGCGAATTTCCTTCTTTGCCGCGTTTGCATTTTCTTCGTTCAAAAGATCCCGGCCGGACCCTGAAGGGGAGAACAGGCTCTTCCGGGGCATTTCATTGCCAAAGTTTGTGGCGATAACCGTCACTTTGATTTCTCCTTTCTTTGTTTTCTCGTCCCGAATAGTGCCAAAGATTACTTTGGCGTCTTTGTCTATTGACTCCGTGATGATTCTTGCCGCTTCCTTTATTTCATGAATGGTGATATCGTCGCCGCCGGAAATTGCAAAAAGCACTCCTTTGGCTCCATTGATGGAAACCTCCAAAAGAGGCGAATTTATGGCTTGCAGGGCCGCTTTCTCCGCTCTTTTTTCTCCACCGGAAATGCCGATGCCCATCAGGGCGCTGCCGGCATTCTGCATCACTGCTCGGATATCCGCGAAATCCACGTTTATTACTCCGGGAGTGGTGATCAAGTCAGAGATACCTTCTACCGCTTGTTTGAGCACATCATCGCATCGGGCGAAAGCTTCCCGAAAGTTCAGATTCTGGTCGGAGAGTTCTAAAAGTTTGTCGTTCGGAATAATGATGATAGCGTCCACCTCTTTGGCTAATTCTTCTATGCCTTTTTCCGCTATTTTCATGCGCTGATTGCCCTCAAAGAAGAACGGCTTGGTGGTGACGGCCACGGTCAGGATACCTTGTTCGCGGGCCGCCCGGGCCACGATGGGAGCAGCCCCGGTGCCGGTGCCTCCGCCCATGCCGCAGGTGAGAAAGAGCATATCCGCGCCCTTGATTACGTCTTGAATTTCGGATTTGGTTTCTTCGGCCGCCTTTCTCCCGATCTCGGGATCCATGCCGGCCCCCAATCCCTTTGTCAAATTTTTTCCGATATGGATCTTCTTTTCCGCTTGAGAATGATGCAGGTCCTGGGTATCGGTATTCATAGCCACGAAGGTGACGCCTTTCACTTTTGAATTTATCATGTGGTTCACGGCATTCTTTCCGGATCCGCCTATTCCCACCACCATGATGCGGGCGAAACTCTCTATTTCAGGGTTGACTTTTGGCATATATATTTTGTCCGATTTGATCGGCTGGTTAAGTTGTTTATAACAGCACTATAATAGCAGAAAACAGGAAAAAAGGAAGCCCTTCTTTCTTTTGGAAGAAGGACTTCCTTTTTATGGTAGAAGCTGCCGCATTCCCGATTTGATCGTGTTTTTTATGTTCCGCCACAATCCGGATGGTTGTTTTCCGGCGTAGCCATAATTTTCCTCTTCGGCATAAAATAAACCGAGAACGTTAAACCAAGCCGGATCGCGGAGTTTAGTCCGAACACTGCCGAACATTTCCGCCGCTCCCACCCGGACCGGAAGTTTCAAAGATATCTTAGCCGATTCCTCCAATCCTTTCGTATTTGCCCCTCCTCCGGTGAATACCACTCCAGCCGGTAATAATCCGCTTCTCTTTATCTTTTTCAGATGATTTTCTATCAGCTCAAAAATATCAGACAATCGAGCTTCCACTATCTCTTCCAGCTTTTTGTCTGAAAATTTCGCTTCTGAATTTCCAAGCTTCATCTCTTCCGCTTTTTCAAGGGAGACTTTCATACCTAGAGCAATATCATTGGTGATATCAGAAGCGCCGATGGAAAAAACGCGCAAGGATATAAGCAATTCGTTTTCAAAAACGCTGAGGGTTACCGTCTCCGCTCCTATGTCTACCAGAGCCACACCCACCATTTTCTGCCTATCCGACAAAGAGATTCTGGCGCCCGCTTCCGGCGAAGGAATAATATCTATCGGCTCCACTCCGGCTTCCGAAACCGCCTGGATTAAATCTTCAATATGCTGGCTCGCGCAAGTTATGAAAACGACTTTTGCCTCAAGTTTCGTGCCTCTGGAGCCTTCGGGCCTGCCCAATATTTCTTTGCCGTCCAGTTTGAAAGATAAAGGAATAGTTCGCAGAATCTTCTTGTTGGTTGAGTGTAGATTGTTTTCGCAATCTTCCAGAGTCTTTTCCACGTCTAAAGAGGTAACCTCTCCATCCACTTTGGATACAATAGCTTCTCCCGAAACGGTTTCTGCCAAAAGAGTTACTCCGCCTACAGCCAAGGTAGCCCGCCTTATTTTTATCCCGGAGGACTTTTCCGCCATTTCTACGGCTCTTTTTATCGCTCCCGCCACCGCTTGTACCGAGAGAACGTACCCATGCCGCATCCCTTCACTTTCACTTTCCCCGACGCCGATAATTTTAGGATTTTTTTCTCCCTTTAGAAACTCTCCGGCTATGACCCTTACCCGGGCGGTTCCCACCTCTATCCCGATTGAGATATTTCTGATCATATTTTCTTTCCGCTGTCTCCATTTTACTACCATGACGCATACCTTTCAAATGGAGCATACCGTGGATAACCATAAAGCGAAAAAGAGAGGGGTAGTTTCGGCCAAATTTCCGGGTTTCTTTTTTAATCCTTTCGGGACACAAAATAATCTCGCCGGAATGGTCGGACAGGGCAAAAGAGAGAACATTGGCCGGCTCGTTTTTTCCGCGAAAGCGCCGATTGATACTTTTTGATTCCTTTTCCGATACCAGAGCAACGGAAAGCGAATATCGCTTTCCCAGAATATCGTTTTTCAACTCCTGTATCTTTTTTTCCATTCAGAGAAGAGTTTCTTTAGTGTATCTTCCCAAGTTTTCGGAGCCTGTCTTTTTGCGCTCTCTTTTTCAAGTATTTCAAAGCGCTTTGTTTTATCTTCAATTTGGAATCTTTGCGCTTGCTATAGCGAGAGGATTTCACGCTCTGCAAGATACCGGATTCCTGCATCCGACGAGAGAAACGGCGCAATACACTGGAGCTGTTTTCGTTGCTATTTTTTCTGACCTCTATCACTATTTTAGACATTATAAGCATACATTATCATATAAAAATATTAAGGCAAGCGTGGACTTTTTGACAGAAAAGATATATTATTAAAAGAATATGGACAAAGCGGCGAATTACATCAGCTTAGAGAAAAGAAAAGAGCTTGAGGCCGAGCTCGCGGAACTAAAAGGCCCAAAAAGAAAAGAAATACTGGATGCCTTGGAATACGCTAAATCCTTGGGCGATCTGTCCGAAAATGCCGAGTATCATCAGGCCAGAGAAGACCAAGCAAAGCTGGAAAATCGTATCACTCAAATTGAATCCATTCTGAACTCTTCCCAAGTGGTTTCCGGCGGCGGAGGTGAAGTGGTGGAAATAGGTTCAAAAATCACCGCCTTAAAAGAAGGAGAGAAAGAGGCGAAAATTTTCACCGTGGTGGGATCCGAAGAGGCAGACGTGTCAGCGGGCAGAATTTCAAACAACTCACCTTTAGGCAGGGCATTTTTCGGAAGAAAAAAAGGAGAAAAGGTGGAAGCCAGCACTCCGAACGGAAAAGTGTTGTATAAGATAATAGATGTGGCTTGAACGCCGAAAGACTTCTATAAAAAAATTTTATAAAAAAATGTCCTCTTCGGATGAGATAAGAAAAGTGAGAATAAAAAAATTAGAGCTGCTAGCCGAAGCCGGCATGGATCCGTATCCGGCCCGAGCCAAAAGGGAGCTTTCCTTGAAGGAGGCAGTGAATTCTTTTTCCACACTTGAAAAAGAAAAAAGGGAAAAATGGCTCTCCGGCAGAATTATGTCTATTCGCATCCAGGGAGCCATAATTTTCATCACTCTTTTTGACGGTACGGGGTCTTTTCAGATTCTTCTTAAAAAAGACGCGCTGGGGGGAAAAAATTTTGAGCTTTTTAAAAAGACCGCGGATATTGGAGATTTTATCGAGGCACGCGGAACCTTCTTTATTACCAAGAGAGAGGAGAAAACTCTGGAAGGGAGAGAATGGCGAATGCTCTCCAAGAGTCTTCTGCCCCTTCCGGAAAAATGGCATGGTCTTACCGATTTAGAGGAGAGATATCGCAAGAGATATTTGGACATTCTGATGAATCCGTCGGTGCGGGAACTTCTGGAGCGAAAATCAAAATTCTGGGATGTGGCTCGCGCTTTTATGAAAGAGAGGGGATTTTTGGAAGTGGAAACGCCGGTTCTGGAAGTTACCACCGGCGGGGCGGAAGCTACTCCTTTTAAGACCTACAATGAAGATTTCAAGCTTCCTTTGTATCTTCGCATTTCGGTGGGGGAACTGTGGCAGAAACGGCTGATGGCGGCCGGTTTTCCGAAGACTTTTGAAATAGGAAAGATTTTCCGGAATGAAGGTTCGGACCAGAATCATTTGCAGGAATTCACTAACCTTGAGTTTTACTGGGCCTACGCTTCCTTCGAGGAAGGCATGGGGCTGGTAGAAGAGCTGTACCAAAAAATCGCCCTGGAAGTTTTCGATAAAACCGAATTTGAAACCCGCGGGCATAAATTTAATCTCCGCGGAAAATGGCAAAGGATTGATTATCGGGAAACAGTTAAAAAAGAAACCGGCATAGATATTTTGAATACTACTTATGACGAGGTAAAGAAAAAATTGCAGTCCCTAAAAATGGTGTATGAAGGCGATACTATGGAGCGGCTCTTGGACACTCTCTGGAAATATTGCCGGAAGAAGATTTCCGGCCCGGTGTTTCTGACCGGCCATCCGAAATTGGTTTCACCCCTTTCAAAATCTATGCGAGAGAATCCGGAGCTTACCGAACGTTTCCAAGTGATATTGGCCGGCACAGAAATGGGTAACGGCTTTTCCGAGCTGAATGATCCGCAGGACCAGGCCAAGAGATTTGAAACCCAGCAGGAACTTTTGGACAAGGGAGACAAGGAAGCGATGATGCCGGATATGGATTTCGTGGAAATGCTCGAATATGGCATGCCTCCCACTTGCGGATTTGGTTTCGGCGAAATGCTTTTCGCTTTTTTGGCGGATAAACCTATACGCGAAACTCAATTTTTCCCCTTGATGAAACCTAAAGGATTGCAGGACTGACATCTGATGAAATGATAGGGAAAGATCTCGTCGCTGATAAGGTCTTTCTTCAGCAAAAATAGGCAAAAAAAGTGCCGCCTCCATAAACAAAGCCAGGCGACACTAGTTAGCAGGCTTGTGCTAAAATCTTATATATGAAGGGGGCGAATTGTCGTGACTCCGTTATGCCCCCCTCAACTGCAAGGAGCTATGGAACCAGCCTTCTTAGAATACGATATTTCTATATTTTGTCAAATAAAATAGGGGACGAGTTATCCACAAGTGATGCTTGGCCTTTTTTTTGTCTTATTTTATAATGTTATTCAAGTGGGAAAAAGTGGGAAATCGGTGTATAACTTATAAATGCCATGCTCATCGGGGAATACATTCATGCCATAGATGAAAAGAACAGGGTATCTTTACCGGCCAAGTTTCGGAAAGAATTAGGCAAGAAAGTTATCATCGCTCCCGGCTTGGACAAATGCTTGTTCGTTTTCACCTTAAACGAGTGGGAAAAAGTTTCCGAACGTCTTTCCAGTTCAGAGACCGACCTTTCTTTTCTTTCGGCGGATAAGCGGAGCTTTAATCGCTTTATGTTCGGCCGAGCGGCGGAAGCGGAGGTGGATTCCATCGGCCGCATACTGATTCCGGATTTTCTGAAAGAGAAAGCCGGACTTACGGACAAGGCGGCGGTGGTGGGAGTGAAAGACAGAGTGGAAATCTGGAACCACAAACAGTGGCTTACTTATCGAGAGAAGGCGGAAAGGGAAGCGGACCAGTTGGCCGAAAAGCTGGCTGGAGAACGGAAGACATGAGATGACGGAAGGAAAGTTTAGTTTGCATAAGCCGGTTCTTTTAAATGAAGCAATATCGGGTTTGAATTTTTCGGGCGATGGATCGGGGGCAATCGCGCTGGACGCCACCTTCGGAGGAGGGGGACACAGCCGGGAAATATTGGAAAGATTTTCCAAAGCGGAAGTGATCGCCTTGGATCGAGACGGAAGCGTCTGGCGGGAGGATATGTGGAAAAAATATAAGGGAAGGATTTCTTTTTTCTGCAAGGATTTCCGCAATCTGGACGAAGTCCTGGACGGACAAAAAATGAACGGAATTATTTTTGATCTGGGTATTTCTTCCGACCAGCTTGGTCCGCCATCAGGGGGATCCGGCCGGGGATTTTCTTTTATGAGAGACGAACCGCTTCTCATGACCATGAAGGAAAATCCTGGGCCGGAGGACCTGACAGCCAGGGAGATAGTGAACGGCTGGAGCGAAGAAAATTTGGCAAAAATCATTTACGGATACGGAGAAGAGAAATTTGCCGGAAGAATCGCCAAAGAAATAGCAAAAGAGAGAAGCATAAGAGAGATCCAAAGCACTTTCGGATTGGTACGGATCATAGAAAGAGCGGTGCCGGGGAGATACAAGCGGGGGCGGATCCACTTTGCTACCAGAACTTTTCAAGCCTTGCGCATTGCGGTAAACGATGAGCTGGGCGCGCTGGTCCAGGGATTAAAAAAAGGATTGGAGTTCTTGGCCGGGGCGAGCGAAGGAAAGGCGGGAGGCAGGATGGTAGTTATAACTTTCCACAGCATAGAAGACCGCATAGTGAAAAATTTTTTCAGAGAGGCGGCTAAAGAAGGGAGGGCAACGATCTTAAACAAAAAACCCATAGTGCCGAACGCGGGAGAAATGAAAGAAAATCCAAGATCCCGGAGCGCAAAACTTCGGGTTTTGGAAAAAATTTGAAGAAAGCAGAGTTTCCATAAAATAATTTAAATAAAAAATGAGAACAGCCAGCATAAAACTAAAGATGGGGGCGGAAAACGTTTTAGGAAGCGCGGGTAGCGGTACGCGCCGGAGAGTTTTGAATTTTTTCCTCCTTTCTTTAGCTGGCCTGGCTGCGCTATATGTTTTCTTTTTAGGTGAAACTGTTTTTAATATTGTCGGACGCCAATCGTTGGAGAGAGAAGCTCGGATTCTCGCAAATCAAGTGAGCCAGCTGGAACAGGGTTATCTCTCCGCCTCCCGGAAAATTGACTTAAATCTTTCCCATTCTTTGGGTTTTCGGGAGGTCTCCCCGGAATATGCTATCCGAAGAGCTCTGGGAAGCGTTCAAATTCCGAACAATGAGCTTTAATTTTTTCAGCCGGGAGCGGACTCTTATTTTTTTGGTTATGTTCCTTGCCGCGGTTCTGCTCTCTAAACTTTTTTTTGTGCAGGTGGTGCGTTCGGAAGCATACTCCGATCGGGCCGACCGTCAATACGTTACTCCCGCCTCGGATATTTTTGAGCGAGGAACCATATATTTTACCAAGAAGGACGGAGGGTTGGTCTCTGCCGCCGCGCAGGCTTCCGGATACAAAGTGGCCATCGCTCCCGGCAAGCTGAAAGACCCGGAGTCTGTCTATCGGAAAATATCCACAGTGTTTAACTTAAATAAGGAGTCATTTTTGGCTAATGCCGGAAAGATAAACGATCCGTATGAAGAAGTGGCGGACCGCCTAACCCGAGAAGAAGCGGATGCCGTATCTTCTCTCAACCTTAAGGGAGTATCAGTATATAAAGAAAAGTGGCGCGTTTATCCAGGCAAAAATCTTGCCTCTCATATTCTAGGTTTCGTGGGATATATCGGCAACAGTTTGGCCGGAAGATACGGATTGGAAAGGGAATACCAAGATATCTTAAGTAGGGGGAAAAATGATCCGTATGTAAATTTTTTTGCCGAGGTATTTTCCAACATAAACGGCGCTTTGCTCGGAGGAAGAAATATGGAAGGGGACCTAATAACTTCCATTGAGCCGGAAGTACAAGGTTTTTTGGAAAAGACCTTAGAAGGGGTAATGGAAAAATACAAAGCCGATTCGGCTGGCGGGATCATTATGAATCCGAAAGACGGTTCCATATACGCCATGGCGGCCCGGCCGGATTTTGACCCGAACAATTTCGCCGAGGCTAAAAACAACAAAGTTTTTTCAAATCCGCTGGTGGAAAACGTATTTGAATTCGGCTCGGTGGTAAAGCCCTTGGTCATGGCCGCCGCCTTGGACAAAGGGGTAGTCACCCCGGAAACCACCTATTATGATCCCGGACACGTTACGGTGGACAAGAAAATCATATACAACTTTGACAAGAAAGGAAGGGGAACAGCTGATATGCAGAAAGTGCTGACCGAGTCTCTGAATACCGGCATGGTCTTTGTGTCTTCCAAACTGGGCAGGGAGAATATGCGCGATTATATGCTTGCCTACGGAATCGGAAAGAAAACCGGTATTGATCTGCCGAACGAGACCAGCGGATTGGTGTCTAATCTCTCCAGCCCGCGGGATATTGAATATGCCAATGCCGCCTTCGGTCAGGGTATCGCTTTCACTCCCATAGAACTTTTGCGGGGACTTTCTTCCTTGGTGAACGGGGGAGAGTTGGTGGTGCCGCACCTGGCGAGCGAAATCAAATACGATAACGGACTGTCCAAAAATATGTCTTATACGCCGTCTCAGGCAAAAATAAGCGCAAAGACTTCCGAGGTGATTACCCAAATGCTGGTGAATGTGATGGACAAAGGAGTGAACAAGAACGATCCGGCCGGACTCTCTCACTACAGCATCGGAGTGAAAACAGGAACCGCCCAGATTCCCGACCCGGCCACCGGCGGATATTATCAGAACCGCTATATGCATTCCTTCTTCGGTTTTTTCCCCGCCTACAACCCCCGATTTATAATATTTTTATATGCAAAAGATCCGAAAGGAGTGCAATATTCTTCCGAAACCTGGACCTCTCCGTTTGAAAGTATAGTGAAGTTTTTGATAAACTATTATCAAATTCCACCGGACAGATAAAATGAAGGAAATGTTAAAACAAGCGGTGATGTATATCCTCAGGGCCGAGAGCAAAATGGTTCTTTGGAAGTACAAGCCAAAAGTGATTGCTATTACCGGAAGCGTGGGCAAAACTTCTACTAAAGACGCGGTGTACGCGGTACTTTCCAAAATAACTTATGTGCGCAAAAGCGAAAAAAGTTACAACAGCCAATTTGGTTTGCCTCTGACTATTCTCGGCCTGCATACCGGCTGGAACAATCCATTTTCCTGGGTGTTTAATATTCTAAAAGGACTGTGGCTCTTCGTCTGGCCTCATCCATATCCGAAATGGTTGGTGCTCGAAGCTGGGGTAGGCAAACCCGGAGATATGAAACGTACCGCTTTATGGCTCAAAACGGACGCGGTGATAATTACCGCTATCGGCGAGACGCCAGTGCATATAGAATTCTTCGAATCGCGCCGGCATTTGATAGAAGAGAAAGCCAGTCTGATAAGAACTTTGAAGCCGGAGGGGCTCCTTGTGCTTTCGGCAGACGATGAGACGGTGCTTTCCCTGAAGGAAAAAACCAAATGCCGGGTAAAAACTTATGGCTTTGGAGAAAAAGCGGAACTTCGCGGGTCGGGTGAAAATATTTTCTATGACGAAGGGGGAGCGCCCCGCGGTGTTTTATTCCGGGTGGACGAGGGAGGAAAAAGTTTGCCGGTGGTGATAGAGGGGGTGTTCGGGCGCAACCACATCTATGCCGCCTTGGCCACTCTGGCTCTGGCTTCCGGAATGAATTGGAATATGGTGGAGACGGCGGACGCGCTGAAAAAATACGACTTGCCTCCGGGCCGGATGCGCCTGCTTAAAGGCATGAATGAAACCCTGATTATTGATGATTCATATAATTCTTCTCCATTCGCTTGTTCCGCGTCCCTGGAAACACTGAGTCAAGTAAAGGCGGCGGGCAGGAAGATCGCAGTGCTCGGGGATATGTTGGAACTAGGCAAGCATACGGATGAAGAACACCGAAAAATCGGCGAGATCGCCTGCTCTATGGTGGATATCCTGGTAGTGGTAGGGCAAAGAGCGGAGAAGATAAAGGAGGGGGCGGCCGAGAGCGGAATGCCTAATGATAATATTTTTCAATTTTCAGATTCATACGAAGCCGGAGATTTTCTAAAATCGTTCATAATGCCCGGAGATCTGGTATTGGTAAAGGGTTCACAGAGTATGCGTATGGAAAGGACGGTGTCAGCAATTTTAGCGGAAGAAGACGGCAATGGCGGCAAGCAGGAAAAAGAAAAACTTCTGGTCCGGCAGGACAAGGAGTGGCTGAGGAAGAAATA
>JAKALJ010000016.1:0-2307 GCA_021813175.1 bacterium
ACTAGGTCTTGCTTCGTCAGTTGTCAGTTTATGTTTTGCTTATAGCACTCTTCGCAGGCGATATTTTTGTAGCCCCATTCGGATGGATAATAAGCTATTATGTCTTTCTGGCAGTAAAAGCATTTATAGGGTGATGGATGTAGAACGGTGAGATATTTCAGAGCTTTTCTGATCCGCAGATCAAAATGCAGGCGGGGCAAGGGAATATTGTTCTCTCGGTAAAAAGAAAGCTCGTTCTGTGCAATATTGAAGCGCCAGCCGGTCTCAGGGCATACCAACGGCTGGGTCACGATAGAATCAGGCACATCTTTGATATTGTCCGGCAGTTCGTCAGTCGGCATGCCTTCGATTTTTTCTGAATTAGGATCTTCCCAGTATCCGCCCAGAGCCAAAATATCTTCTTTTTTCGTTTCCGGAAAATATAAAAAGCTGGTGGAAAGATTGAAGGGTCCGGGGCTCATGGAATAAGGCAGAAACTGGCCGTATTCTCCCCTCTTTCTCATATCGGCCACTATTTTTTCTCGCAGTTTTTCGTATTCTTTTTTTTCATATTGCTTATTCAGGATGCAGTATTTTTTCTTTTTTAATCCCACACACCCAAAGCAATATTCGCACTCAATGCACAGGTCCAAATACTCGGAATATCTTGAAGAAGACCAATTACTGTATTTTTGGGCGTAAGCATTCACGCTATTGGCGCAATTGCCGAGGAGCTCTGCGTACCAGCACCCATTTGCGTCTATGTTTGATTTATGCCTCATTCCGCGGGCACAATTCCAGCTGTCTTCCGAATCACTGAGTGTATTGCAATTATGGCAATTTTTGGTATTTTCCAGATAATCTCCGTCCGAATCATATGTTTTGAAATTAAAGCTTGAACGATGCACCGCTTTTTCTCTAACTATTTCCCAGAACTTTTCCAAAAAATTTCGGACGTTCCGATATGAGCCCAATTCATAAGATTTTAGTTTTTCTACGTATTCTTCTTCGGTGTACTGTTCGTTCTCTATGCAGTAGTTTTTTCCACGCAGATTAAAGCACATAAAGCAATTCTGGCAATTTCGGCAATCATACAAAAAATGCGAATCTATGCAGTCCCGCGAATGCCAGGAATAAAAAAGATGGAAGGAATTATGGCATTCGCCGCAAGCATAGCTTTTTTCGCAGTCAAAACACACGGACATGTCAAAGGAATTTCGAACCTTTATGTTCCGATATGAATAATAAAGGTCTTCGCACTGCTCCATTGAGCGGGACAGATAGCAGTTTTTGCAATTCCACACATCGTCGCACCAGTCGCAACCGGTGTTCTTAGAACCATTCTGATGCGGGTGCGGAACTTTCTCTTGTAATTCTTTAAGTTGCTCAAAAAAAGAGCGGCTTGAATTATACTCCTGTCCATATTGCATAGCGTCCCAAGCGTCGCCGTGCCATTCTTTCAGCTTGTAAATCGGATAACGGTTCTCTTCCGGTAAAACGGTGATAAGATTTTCACCGGACAGGTCTGACTTGCCTTTGCGGAAACGGCCAAAAAGCCAGAAAGCAAAGTGCTGTTTGAGCCGGCAATCCGCGCAAATCTCCGGCAATTCGGCGCCAGTTTTTTCGTATAAGGAAAATTCTCCGGGTTGTATGCTGAAATCCGCCTTACAGTGTCTACACGTCCTAATCTTTTGTTCCGTCTGGCTCATATTCAAAGACGCTCACCTGGGCCGCACGCAAAACCCGGTCGCCCAGCTTGTAACCTTTTTGAACCACCTTGGCTACTTTGTGCTCGAACTCTTTTTTGTCTGTCTTTACACTCTCCACTGAATGGTACAGATTCGGGTCAAAGATATCTCCCTCTTCCCCGAATTCATTTACTCCGTATTCCTCAAATACGGAATTCAGCTGGGAATGGATATATTCCACTCCCCGCCGCCAGTTCTCATCCACTTTGTTCCAGACTTCCTGGTTGGCAAAAGCCATATTGAAGCTGTCCATCACCGACAGGAATCGGGTAAGGATCCGCTCCCGCACTGATTCGGAAAAATTAGAACGTCGCAGTTCTTCTTCCTTCTTGTAATTTATGAAATCGGCTCGTTCCTTCTGCCAGCCGGTCAGATATTCTTCTTTTTCTTTTTTGCAGGCGGTAAGATCCCCCCGAAGTTTTTTTACTGTTTTCCTTAAATCCTCTTCTCCATCCTCATTATATTCAAACTCCAAAATTTCGGGGTCTTTTTCTGCCGGTTCCGATTCTTTTTTTTCTTCGTCCTCCATGTTCCTATATTAGCATAAATTTATAAAATCAAAGCCAGAGCTGTATATAAT
>JAKALJ010000016.1:2407-9005 GCA_021813175.1 bacterium
ATTTTAGCGTTTAGACCACTGCGGGGCTTTGCGCGCTTTTTTCAGGCCGAACTTCCGGCGCTCTTTGGAGCGCGGGTCCCGTTTCAAATATCCCAGTGTTTTCATTTCATGGCGCAGTTCCGCGTCCGAAAGCACCAGGGCCCGAGCCAGGCCGTGCCGAACCGCTTCCGCCTGGGAGTGTAGGCCTCCGCCCGAAACCTTCGCTTCCACTTTCCATTTTTGTCCGGCCTTGCCCTCAGCCGAAGAAAGCCCGTTCACGACCGGGTCCCGGAAGATCCGGCGTTCCTCCTCGGTTTGAAAGTATTCTTCAGCTTCTTTTCCATTCACCGTGAAGCTTCCTTTGGACGCCGAATATATTCTCACCCGGGCGACAGAGGTTTTTCTCCGGCCCACGGCCTCAAAATATTTTTCTTTGTTTTTTTCTTTGGCTTTTTTCTTTTCCATATTTGTTCTTCCTTTACTCTTCAATCATTAAATGCTTCATCATTTCTCTCCGCAATTTGTTGCCGGGAAGCATTTGGTAAATGGCGTGTTCTATAATCCGGGAGTATCCGTATTTTTCTAATATTTTAGGACCGGAAACCTCAGAGAATCCTCCCGGATATCCGGAATATCGCTTATGAGTTATGCTCTTGAGCTTCTCCGGACTAATACGGAGCTTAGAAGCATGAACGATCCGCACCGGGTTGCCGGAATAGATATGCCGTTCAAAGGAAGCCCTGTCCTTGCCGGAAAGGGCTATGGCCGCGGCGCTGGCCACCCGCCCAAGAGTTCGGCCGCTTGCATCTATCACTTTTTCTTCTTTTTTATCTATTTTTCTCATTTCTTTTCTATAAATTCTATCCGAGCCATTTCTGCCCCATCCGACTTTCTGGGCCCGAGCTTAAAAATTCTGGTATATCCGCCTTTTCTATCCCGAAACTTTTCGGAAATAGGTCCGAAAAGTTTTTCTGTTTCTTTTGCGCGGTTATAAAGCTGAGATAGAATCACCCTCCTGGCGGATAAATCGCTCCGTTTGGCCCGAGTTATCAGTTTCTCAATGTAGGGGCGCAATTCTTTGGCCTTCGGCAGAGTAGTTTTAATCTTCTCCTTTCGGATAAGATTTAAAGCCAGGGATTTCAAGAGTCCTTTTCTTTGATTTCTTTTCCGGCCGAATTTTCTGTTTGCGTTATGATGTCTCATTTTATTCTTTCAAATTAAGTCCGAAGGAAGAGAGCACTTTCTTGATTTCGGAAATGCCTTTCTCCCCGATACCTTCTATTTCTAAAAGGTCTTCGCGTTTTTTTCGGGCCAAACCGCCAAGAGTGCGGATGTTGGCGGCCGAAAGAGCGTTCTGGGTGCGAGTGGAGAGGTCAAGCATATCAGTTCTGGTTTTCAGAGCGTCCGTTATATCTTCGGTTTTCCTATTTTCCTTTTTTTCTTCAATTGCCTCTATTTTTTCCTCCTCTCCCCCTTCCGGCTCTTTAAAATCAATGATTCCGGAAAGCTGGCTGATCATTATCTCAATAGACTGCAAAAGGGCTTGGCGAGGGGTGAGAGTGCCGTCTGTTTCAATAATCATCCGGAGACGGTTATAGTTGATCTTGTCTCCTACTCGCATATTTTCCACCTCGTATGCCACTCGGCGGATTGGAGTAAAAATAGCGTCCACCGCAATGGTGCCGATTTCCACTTTCTCTTTCTGCATCATTTCTTTAGGCACAAAACCCAAGCCTTTTTCTATATTTATTTCAATATCCAGCCCAACTTTGCCGGTAACGGAAACAATGTGCACCTCCGGGGTAAGGATTTCAACCTGCCCGCCGGTTTTTATGTCGGCGGCTATTACCTCTTTCGGCCCTTTTACGGACAAGCTGACGGTCTGCGGCTCATCCGAAAACATTTTGAAGCGTATCTTCTTCAAGTTTAAGATAATGGCGATCACATCTTCCTTTACTCCTTCCAATGTTTCAAATTCGTGAGACACCCCCCCTATTTTCACTCTTGTGATGCTTGCTCCGGGTAAAGAGGAGAGAATTATTCTGCGTAAACTGTTTCCTAAAGTATGCCCGTAGCCGGGATACAGGCCGTCTATTTCAAAAACTCCTTTGTTCCCTTCCTCGGACACGATCCGGGGCTTGGAAGGCGCTATTATTTTATATTTATTCTCGGGCATATTTTGTTAAATAAATTATTAAAAATTGATAAAAAATTTATAATATAAAACACTATCAGCGGCTGTAGAATTCAAGCACGGCGTTTAAGTCAAAAAAAGTATCCGTCTTCTTAGGCTTTTCCAATACTTTTCCCATTAAGACAGCAGGATCAAAACTGACAAAATGAGGAGGAGTGTAATTTTTCAATTTCTCTGAAAGGCCAATCCATATTTTCTTGCTTTTTGAACCTTCCCGGATCTGCACCGTGTCTCCGGGTTTTACGGAATAAGAAGGAATAGTAACCTTTCGACCGTTCACCATAAAATGTCCGTGCGATACCATTTGTCGGGCAGCCCGCCGGGAGGGGGTAAGTCCCATCCGATATATGATATTGTCCAAACGCAATTCGAGCTCTTCGTAAAATTTTTCCGCCGCTCCGGCTCCTTTTACCTGCTCCGCCTTGCGCACATAATTGGACAGCTGGCGTTCAGTAATACCGTAGGAAAACCGGATTTTCTGTTTTTCAATGAGCTGGGTACCATATTCCGTCAACCCTCTTCTCGGCTTCTGTCCAGGTCGGCCGAATTTCCCGGAAGCGGCGGAAAACTTGGGGGTCTGGCATTTGTCATATACCCCCGCCCCGAGTCTTCTGCCTATTTTAAATTTTGGTTTGGAAATCATAATTTTAAAACTTTATAAAAATACCCGTTTACACCCTTCTGGGTTTTTTGGGCTTCGGCCCGTTGTGCGGAACCGGGGTTCTATCTTTGATACAGTTTATCTCCAGACCGTGAGCCATAATGGCCCGAATGGTAGGCTCCCGACCGGAGCCGATGCCTTTCACAATTATGTCTATATCCTTTACCCCCATTCCTTTCATTTTTTCTCCGATAATGTCCCCAACCTTTCCGGCGGCGAAAGGAGTGCCTTTCTTGGCTCCCTTGAATCCAAGAGCTCCGGAACTTCCGGAAAAAATGGCGTTTCCGAGCTTGTCCGTAAAAAGAACCTTGGTGTTGTTAAAAGTTGCTTCAATGTGCACGATGCCGGAGAGCACTCTTTTTTTTGATGACTTGCCGGCTGTTTTTTTCTCTACTTCCTTCTGTTCCGACTTTTGTTCTTGTCCGGTTTCATTCTTCGCTTCTTCTTCTTTTTCTTTGGTTGTAATTTTCGTTTTTCCCATTTATTTATGTCTTGCTCTCTTTTCTTCTGCCCGAGGCCATGGTCTTGCGTACGTTTCCCCGAACCGTTCGCGAATTTGTCTTGGTGCGCTGTCCTCGCACCGGCAGGCGCTTCAGATGCCTTATCCCCCGATATGCTTTTATGTCTTTTAGGCGCTTTATATTCCCGGCAATTTCTCTCTTCAAATTTCCTTCTATTTTCATGCCTTCTATAATGCTTCGGATTTTGTTTTCTTCCGCTTCGCTTAGTTCCGGCGCTTTTTTGCCATACGGTACCCCCGATTCATCCAATATTTTCCGGGCAGTGGAAAGGCCTATGCCATATAGCACGGTCAGGGCGATTTCCAATCTTTTTTCATTTGGCACGGTGATTCCTAAAACTCTCATGGTTATTGTTTTTGCTTATGCTTCGGGTTCTGGCAAATCACCCGCAAATGCTTGCCGCGCTTCACTATTTTGCATTTGGCGCAAATTTTTTTAACTGAAGTTCTGATTTTCATGTTTCCAAAATTTTTTAAAATTTTCCCCAACTCCTCTTGGCTTAAAACAAGACAAAAACAAGGGGAAGGCCCTTATTTTTAATCCGCTTTTTAACTTTCGCAAACCGTATGCTCCATTATACACAACCCCTAAAAAATTACAACCGTTTGATTATTCTGCCTTTTCCCCCATAAGAGTCCAGAAGCACTTCCACTTTGTCTCCGACTAAAACCTTTATTCGGTGCATTCTCATTTTGCCCGACAAATAAGCCAGCACTTCCCGCTCTTTTTCTTCCCCTTCGCCGGAAAGACGCACTCTAAAAAGAGTGGAAGGCAGCGCTTCGCTGACCATCCCCCGAACCGTAAGGTTTTCATCCCTCGTACCGCTCATCTTTAATGAGTTTACTATAGCAGACAAAGAGCCAAAGTCAATCAACCGGAGGATAATGCACTTTTATGGTTATATCTTCCGCTCGCTCCGGGAAAGTTTGCCGCCAGATCGGCTGGACGGAAAGATCAGCCGAGGCCACATGCGGATATTTTGCCATAATGGCGCGAAAATCGCTTTTTTTCTTCCCCAAGACATCCGAAAGGAGTTTGTTTGAGTCAAATTTATATGCCAAGAGAGGGGTGCCGGACAGGGAAAAATCAATGCCTCCGACAGCGGCAAAGTTTATGTTTTCCGCGTTCAATAAAGTAAATTTCAAGCTCCTGAGATTGGCGATGTAAGCGCTGCTGCCATCATAGTCCGGCATTGTTTTTTTAATAATCGCTGCCGTTATTTTTTCTTCCGGAAACAGAAAGCCATACAGGGTGCCTTTTAAGGCATACACTACTGCGCCTTTTTTTTCCGCCGGTTTCATATCCTCTTGGATGTCCGACAAAAATGCCGCATCTTTCCAAAACACGAAGCCCTGTGGAATCTGTCCGGCCGCTTTTTCAAGAAGTTTTGTCTTCAGGGCATTTTTCATTTCCAAGAGCGCGGCCGCTTTTTCCGTGTCGGAAACGACTGCTGTCACCCCTCGAAAACCGCCGGCTATTTCTCCCTTGGAACGTCCATAGAATTTTTCATATTTCGGGCTTCCTTTAAATCCGAGTATTTTGAAATCAAGCGGAGAACTGTTGTAATCCGCTCCCGCCTCCGCGGCTTGGATTCCCACTTCCATGCTCCCCGGGGTTCCGTCTGCTTTTCTCCCGGGCACTGAAATTTTCCTGTCCGTTTTGTATATTTTGCCGTTTGATCCCAAGAGGCGGGTGTTTATATCGAGAGTCTGGACAGACGAGCTGTAAGCGTTATAGATTACCACTCTTCCTTCGGCCGGGACTGATACCTGTTTTTCTTCACTTCCCTCTATAGTCTTGTTCTCCTCACCTGAAAGACTGACCAGGTCAAAAGAAATTCCCCCGGCAGATTTATCTTTTGAAGCGCTAAAACTTCCGTTTAAGGAGAGAGATTTGGTCTCGGGGGTTACGGTTACCTCCGCCTTGGAAAAGAGAAGGGACACTGCAAAAAACAGAAATACCAGCGCTGTCGCCGCCAGCACCCATAATCCATAGCGCGACCCGGATTTTTTTTTGTACGAAACTATTCCGGGATATCCGCTTTTTTCCACTCTGTCCGCCTTATTTTCTCCTGAGTATTCTTCTTTCTTATTTTCTTCTTCTCTTCGCGGCTGGGACAACGAAGAGACGCGCATTCTGTCCATAGACGGCCGGCCAGAAGTCCGGCGCTCTCCCCTTTTCACCTTAGACATGTCTTCAAAAAAATTCTTTGCCATAGCTTTTACATATTATCAGACAAAACGAGATAGATAAAGAGAGCGCAAAGCGCTTTTGCTCAGGAAAGTTACGCGGAATTTGGACTCGGCCCAATCATATTGATGAGACTGCTCCTGGCTGATTGTTTTTTGAAAAAAAACACTGAACTCCGGAACAGTGGAAAGAATAACGGAAAACGGTACCGCTATCTCCTCGGTAATACCGGAAAGCGAGCGTTCAAATTCCTCCCGCCACTCCTTCTGGACTTCTTTCATAGCCAAGGCTGTTCTTCGTCCGACTGAACGCTCGGCCTGGCCTCTGCTTAGAAGAGAGAGGAGAGAAACCGCCTCGGCATGGGAGATATTCAAGAGTTCGGATAGGCGGCGGGGAAAAAATTCATAGCCAAAAGGAAAAGACATAAAACCGCAAAGTTCTCCCTTTTTGACTAAGGATAAATCGGTGATTTCTCCGTCCACTTCCACCAAAAGAAAATCGCTCTCCGGAAAGAGGTTCCGGACCGCGGAAAAGGAAGCGAAGCAGGAAGAAGCAAACTTCAAGCTTGGAGCGGTAAAATAGCCGTTTGTCGTGTTTCTGATTTTCTCCAAAACTTCCCGCGGGGCCATGGCCACAAAAACGGACAGTTCAAGCTCTTTCGCTTTCCGGCCGAGAGGTGAAGAAGCGGTATAGCCATTTAAAGTCGTCTTCATGGTCTTCATTTCTATTGGTTCCAATTCCGCTCTTTTTTCGATATTTTCCACCTGCACATATACCTTTTGCAAACGTTTCGCCTCGCTCCGGAAAAGTTCATCGGCCAGTTTGGCGGTAAAGATGAAAGGAACCTTTCTGGCCAGCCGAATCTTTCTTACTTCGGATACATACCATGGGGAGGAAAGCAGGCAGAGTATTTTGTCCGGAAGCGGAAGGCGTTTGGCAAAAACTTGCCCCAGGACGCTTTTGAGAGCGCTCAAAGAATGGTATAAAAACTGTTCCGGGTCCATTGCTTCCTTTCCTCTTATCGGTTCGCGCGCGGAAAAAATTTCTTCCGAG
>JAKALJ010000016.1:9105-15444 GCA_021813175.1 bacterium
GGCGAATGGCGGAGGCGGACGGCGCGCCGGAGGCGCGAACGCGCGATGAGCGGAGGATTATGCTTACCCCCTTTTTATAACAGCGTAGCTTTGATCCGCCGCACTCCGGCGGAGACAGCCTCTTCTTTTAAGATTTTGAAAACTCCAAGCTCGCCCGTGTTTGAGACGTGCGGGCCGCCGCAAAATTCTTTGGATATCGCCTTTCCGTCTTTATCCTCTATAAAATACACCGAAACAATTTCCGGGTACTTCGCTCCGAATTCCATTTCTGCTCCGAGCTTTTCCGCTTCGGCAAGCGGCATCTCTTTGCGCGTTACGGCAAAATTTTTATGAATCTGCTCGTTCACCCATTCTTCCGCTTTCCTTTTCTCCTCTTCGGTAAGTTTATGGTCACAAACAAAATCCATGCGCAGACGCTCTTGGTTTATGTTGCTGCCTCGCTGTTTTACCAAGGGGCTTACCACTCTTTGCAGAGCCGCCAACAGTAAGTGGTGCGCCGTGTGCAGTTTTATGGTCTTTGGATTATGGTCCACTAAACCTCCTTTGAACATTCCAGCCGCCGCTGTTTGGGAGAGTTTCTGATGTTCGGCCATTTTCCGATCAAAATCGGCGCGATCAATTTTCATTCCCTTCTCCGCGGCCAGCTCTTCGGTAAGTTCTATGGGAAAACCAAAAGTGGTGAAAAGAGTGAACGGGTCCGCGCCTTTTTCGAACTCTCTGGTGCCTCGTTCCAGGGTTTCCCTGAATTTTTCTTCTTCCTTTTTTATTTCTCCTTTATCCTCAAGCGCGTATACTCCCTCATAAATCCTCTTAATTTTTTCAATCAGAGGTTCAAGCGGTTCCTTGGAAAAGCGCGCCGCTCTGCGGATGAGCCGGCGCACGATGTATCCCCTGCCGACATTGGACGGCAGAGCGCCGTCTGAAATCATAAAGAGAGCCGCCTTCACATGGTCAGTTACTATTCTTTCTTTCCGGCTTTTTTCCCCGAAAAACACATCCGTATCATAGATACTTTTCTTCTTTTGCACGGTTGCCAGCAACCTTTCAAAACCCATGCCCGTATCTATTCCAAGGGTTCCGAGTTTCCGTAAATTTGATTCTCCTTTGTCCAGTTTCTCTCTTGGCCCGTCGCAAAAATATTCGTTGAATACGATATTCCAGATTTCCACATCCTCTTCGGAAGCGCTTCGGCAATATATTTCAGTTGTAGGGCCGCAAGGGCCTGACTCTCCGGTCGGTCCCCAAAAAACGTCCTCGCCCTCTTCCCTGATATCCTTTATTCCTATTTCTTTCCAGATTTTTTCCGATTCATCGTCTCTTGGAACGTTCGGGCTACCTCGGTAGAAAGTGACATAGGAGATAGGGAGCTTCAGTTCTTCGGCAATAAAGTCATAGGCATAGCGGATCGCTTCCCTTCGCCCGTACCCGCCGAAGGAGAAATTACCGAGCATTTCAAAAAAAGTCAGGTGAGTATTGTCTCCCACCTCGTCAATATCTTGAGTGCGAACGCATTTTTGAGCAGTGGCCGTATTTTGGGCTCCAAAATCGCGCAGGGCGTTATGGGGCGCGGCATAATACGGCTTGAACTGCTGCATGCCGGCAGTGGTGAAGAGCACCGACGGATCGTTTTCCGGAACTAAGGAAGAAGAAGGCATTATTTTATGCCCACGCTTCGCAAAAAAATCCAAAAATTTTTTCCTCAGTTCTATGGAATCCATGCCTCATCCGTTTCCGTTCCTTGGGCCGCCGTTCTCTTCCTTCTCCCACTTTTCCCGGATAGGCCTCTCAAAAAAATTCAAACCGATAAGCACGATCAATACCAGCACGGCGGAAATAGTAGCCAAGGTGAGCAAGCCAAAGCCGGCGGCCGTGCCGATGCCGGCTGTTACCCACAATCCGCCGGCAGTGGTAAGGCCGGTGAGCCGTCCACCGTGCATGATAATAGTGCCGGCTCCGAGGAAACCCACTCCTACGATAATCTGTGAAGCTATCTTAGATGGGTCCAGACTGGATACCCCGGCATATTTCTGGGTCAGAATTTCAGAAATGATCACAAAAAGAGCCGAGCCCATGGCCACCAAGGCATGGGTCTTGGTGCCGGCTTCTTTATGTACTAAAAAGCGTTCCCCGCCAATCAAAGCTCCTAAAAGAAGGGCCACTACCAGCCGCAAGATGATGCCTCCGTTCTGTATAAAAAATTCGCTCATAAGTAAATTATACGATAACCCCTCCGCCCATGCAAATGTCTCTATCATAGAGAACGCAAGACTGCCCTGAAGCGGCTAAAACCGGTTTTTTAAAAATTATTCTGTTGCCTTTCACTGTGCAGGACAGAAATTCTCCGTGATACCGAACCTGGGCTGAATATTCCTCATTTTTCGGTCTGAGAATCCAGTTTGTGTTTCGTAGCAGCAATTCTCTTTCAGAAAATTCCCTGTCCGAGGACACAGTTATGGTATTTCTTCGCATATCTTTTCCAAGAACGTAATATCTTCCGTCCGTAGCTGTTTTTTTTGTGATAGTGAAGCCATGACGCTCTCCCAGTGTATAGAATTTGGCTCCTTCGTGCCAGCCGATGGTTTCTCCCTTTTTGTTAAGAACTTCCCCTTTTTGGGGCCGGAGGTAATGTTTCAGAAAATTTTTCAGGTCCACCTCGCCCAGAAAGCAGATTCCCTGGCTGTCTTTTTTTTCCGCCACCGAGAGGCCGAATTTTTCGGCAAGCGCGCGGACCTGCGCTTTTTTCAGATGACCGATGGGAAAGATTATTTTTGCCAACTGCTTCTGACCGAGAGTCCATAGAAAGTATGATTGATCTTTAGCCGGGTCGATACCCTTAAGCAGCAAAGAAGCCGGGCTTCCTGAAAGAAGTTCGGATGCTCCTTCGGTTTCCTTTTTGGTTTCCATTTTCCGGGCGTAATGCCCCGTTGCCACATAATCCGCGCCCATGCTTAGCGCCTTCCTGAGAAAGGCTCCGAATTTCACCTCTTTGTTGCACATCACGTCTGGGTTCGGCGTCCGGCCGGCGCGGTATTCGCGGATCATATATTCTGCCACGCTCTTCTTGTATTCCTTTTCAAAATCAAAAGTGAGAAAGGGAATATCTAGTCGCGCCGCGACGCGCATAGCGTCGCGGCGCTCTTCTTCTTCAGTACACGGCAAAAAATCCGGATGCCAGGCGCGCATAAAAACGCCCACTACTTCGTAACCGCCTTTCTTAAGCAGGGCCGCGCTGACCGCCGAATCCACCCCGCCGGAAAGCCCGACAAAAACGACTTTTCTATCCTTTTTCATAAAAATACTGCCAGACTATCACTACTTTTCACCTTATTAAAAAATCGGTTAAAATTCCAGAAGTCTCCGGTAAAGCAGAAAGGTGGCTCGGGCGTCGGAGAGAGCGGTATGGGCGCTCTTGTTTTCTATGCCAAACTTTTCGCATAAGCTGCGCAAGGAGAATTGATTGATGTCTCCCCGGCCGTGCAGTTTGGCGAAGGCGATGGAAATAGTGTCCAGCTTGTGATAATGCATCTTGTTTTCCACTCCGGTTGTCCGGAAGGCTTTCTCCAAAAACATATAATCAAAAGCCACGTTGTGCGAGACCATAATGGCATCTTTCGTTTTTTCGGAAAGTATTTTCATCGCCTCCGGCAGAGTGTAGGCGAAGACCCAGTCAGCCGGATCATATTTATTCACTCGCAGGGACACACGGTCGGCGTCTTCTATCCTTTCCGGTTTGATTTTCAATTCAAATTCTTCAGCTATTTGAAAGGCGGGCTTCTCTCCCGACCAATCCTGCCTTACCAACACCGCCCCGATTGATATAAGCTCGTGCTTGTCCGGATCCAGGCCGGTGGATTCGGTATCAATAAAGGCCAGAGTGTGTTTTTTCATTCTTTTATTATATCAAAAGTCCCTTACTGTAAGTATCTTTGGATGTTCTTTTGGTGCTCGGCAAAAGTTGCCGCATAGTGGGCCAGTCCTTTCTTGTCGTGCAGATAGTAAAGATAGGGAGAACTTTTAGGATACAGAGCGTCCTTTATGGATCCGAGACCGGGGTTCCCGACTGGTTTCTCGGGCAAACCCTTTTTTTTATAAGTCTCGGGAACGGCGTCCACCTGGAGCGGAATACCCATGGCCAATCTTTTCCATAAAATTCCGGAGATTATAGAGCGGTCTTCTTCTCCTTTTGCCTCTTTTTCCAAAAGGGAAGCCATAATTATTATGTCCTTTTCTGAAGGGCCGGAAGTTTTTATTTCGGAAAAAAGCGGAGCGGCTTTCTTTAAAAAATTATCTCGCATTTTCTTCAGCGCGTCTTTTTCATTTTCCGGGCTGTAAAAAAAATACGTGTCCGGAAAAAGATATCCTTCATTGCCGGCCCCTTCGATCAGAAATTTGGCTGTATCAAAGAGAGGGAGCTTGGCGGAAAAAATTTCCGCAATGCGTTTCAAATCAGACCCTTCGGGCACGGTAATCTTTATGGGCGAAAGATGCCTCTCTCCCCTCTCCATCCGAAAACCGAGAGTGTACACTGGAATTTTTTGATCAAATAAATAGTATCCCTCCTTTATCCGCCGCTCGCCTCCGGCCAGAGTGACAAAAAATTCAAATGCGGCGCGGGAGCGAATCAAATGCAAATTGGCGAGGTCCAGAGAAATTTTTCCAAGGGGGCTCCCCTCCTCTACTTTATAAACGGCATTTACCGGAAATTCCGCGGGTGCAGCGAAGAGATAACCGAAAAGAAAAGCGAAAAGAGAAAAAACTCCGGCCAAAATCCAAAAAACCGGCCGGCGGACGATTTTTTGGATTTTGGCAAAAAAGGAAATAGAATTTTCCATAAAGGATTAGGTCGGCAAATTGGGCGGAGGAGAGGCTTCTTTAGATTCAATGCGCTCCAAAGTCGGCACCCGCAGGATCCGACCGGGAAAGTGCCACAGAGTGGCCAGCTCCTCCGTGTTCATCACCATAGTGTGATGGTGAAAGAAATTCGGGAAAATGAGAGGGGAGATTGGCCAAGGCAGTTTTATCCGGTGGCGCATGGGCGGATGAAAAAATTCCCGTTCCCGGTACTCGTAGAGCATTCGGTCCGCCAGACGCATGATCTTCTTTTGGGAAAGGGGAAAGAATTCTGCGATTTTGTTTGTGCTGAAGGCGTCCGCCTGAGTGGAATTGAAACGTTCCAGTTGATTGGACATGGGAGCGGCATATTGACGCCAAATCAAACGAATATTCCGCCGGTGTCCCATATCAAAATTTTCTTTCTTGGCCACGTAACAGATACGGATTCCGGTGTCAAAACCTACTTTCATCATTTTACTGGCCGCCTTCTTGGTGGACTCGTCCAAAAATCCCGGAGCCCGGATTTCTTTCGGGATAGTGCCGTCCGGATTCATCGGATGCTGGCGGGTAAATTCCTTCAAAGTGTTTCGAATGGTTAATTCGCTCTGTTTTACCCAATCATGAGTCTTAAACCATGTGCCCGGCGTATGAAATTTCTTTTTGGAGGGAGTAATCACAATCTGGGACCACATCTGCTCTCCCTTGCCGATAGAGCTAAAGAGTTCCACTACTGGCGCGATCGGATCGTTTTTTTGTTCCTCTTTCGGATCCTTGTCCAATCCGAAATCAACATAGGTCTTGATCGGGAAAGCATCCGGATTCTTGTATTTGAACTCACAGCCCCACAGATTCCATTTACTGTCTGGAGTTATCTTGTCCACCGCCAGAGTATAATCTTCCACTTCCCTGATCTGGGCTTGGGGATACTGGGCATACATCTCCACTTCAATCAGCTCTTTTATGCGAGAGGGAGCATGAATATAGAAATGCACTTGGCCTTCAATGGACACCAGTTCCAGGGAAAACCAAAACCATACCGCGCCCTGCCAGTAGGTCTCCAGTCCGCTTTTCTGGCTCCAGTGATACAAAGCGTTGGTTAAAAAAAACTCCATGGCTTGGGGGGAGCGCAGAACCTCGCGGGGAGGCACTATCTCCAGAAGCACCCAGGTGATGCCGGAAATAAACCGGGCTTGCACATAGTGCAGCCAGAACATATGGGCGGTATAGATCAGGACCACGGCCAAAACTACCGGCAAAACCGCCAGCAATCCCTTATATAGATAAAAAAACACGAAATTAACCGCGTTCGCGTCGCTTGATAAAACTATGGCCAGAGAAGGAAAAACGGCGGATAAAAATAGATAAGCGAGCAGGAGAACAACAACAGCCTCAAAGACACCAAACTTCTTTTCGTGCTCCATGCTTATATTTTAATACATCCTGCCGGCAAAGAAAAGTGTTAATGCTAAAAAGTCTTGCATATAACTCCCCGCTCATCGCGCGTTC
>JAKALJ010000027.1 GCA_021813175.1 bacterium
AGGCTCGGCTTCCTAAAGGAAGCCGAGCCTCCTTTCCTTCTTTTTCTTCATCTTTCGCCTCTACTCCCAAAAATTTCAAATTCCTTTTTTCCCAAGCCCGAAATTCTTCCTCTGAAAAAACGTTCCCAATGGAAAGCATAGGCGAAGTATGCCGGACTTTCACAAATTTCGGCAGAGGTTTGCCAGCCACCCGATTTTCCGGCGCGTTTGGGTCGGAAAACTCTGGATACTGCCGGAGCAACGCCTGAAGTTCCCTGTTTAAGGAATCATAAACCGCGTCCGTCACGGCGGGGTCTTTCGCCAGATGATATTTTCTCCGCTCTCTTTCTATTTCTTCCCGCAGTTTTTTTATTCTTTTTTCCGCTTCAGATTTATCCATATCTAAAGAAATATTATAACCCGTAGACAGAAAGAGAAGTTTTCTATTTCTTGTCCTTAATAATTGACCATTAGCTCGCGCTCTACATTGTTAGCGACGGACGTGCAGGAAGGGCTGCCCGTGCTATACCCTTTTGAAATTATTATAGTTTGTTTAGGCGGACCAGAAATCTTTTCTACTGTAACATTAGCGCAACTATTACCAGATTCTCCCAACCCGGAGAGAGTAAAAGTCCACGGATTTGTAGTCTGGAAAGGTATCAAAATATTAAGACACTTTACTTCAGTACTGCCAGCCTTAAATGAATCAATATCGCTTCGGTCATTATATAATGCACATTCTATTCCCGTATCGGCGGCAAAAAACGCTTCATTCGCGGCTCGGGCGGAAGTGCTGAAATTAATTTCCCGATAAGCAATATCCGCCCCTTCAAGGCCCACCGCTAAAATGACCGCTGAAAGCAAGGCTACGAAGAGAAGCACAAACCCTTTTTCCTCTTTTTCTTTCTCTTTTTGTTTTGCCCTTTTTTGCATATTTTTTATTGCACCCATTCAAATAAATTCTCGCTGAAAGTAACGCTGAAATCCGCGGATTTTTGCTGCCAGTGCACAGTGGAAAACACTCTGATTTCATTCGCAGTTATTTGTTCCGCCTTGATCTCTCTCACATAGTCTGTAACCGTGCCGGAAGGGTCGTATCCATATCCGCTTGTCGACATATAATTCATTGGCGAACAGTTCCCGGTTCCACAGCTCGGGGTAGGAATGGTAGTAATGGAATGTGACTGGGAAAACATTTTTTCATTATCAAAATAGCATTTTTTGTTTGGATTGGTGTTGTCAAAAATACACGGATCAATGTGGGTCAAAAAGTTAGTCCAGCCGGCTTGAGCCCCGCCCGAATCATACAAAACGTAAGTGTCCCGCATATTTCGCATGAACTCTATCCCTTCTTCCGCCAGATAGGAGGCGGTCATTTTTTTCTCCGCATAGCCGACGTTGGAAATGCTGGTGCCGAGCAAAACCAGCACCGCTAAGACGGAAAAGCTGAAAATGGAAAGGGCCACCATCATTTCTATCAGGGTGAAGCCCGATTTTTTGCCCGAAAATTTTTTCTGGATGTTTCGTTTCTTCATGGCGTATTTAAATCCGGTATTCTCTGGGAAACAGAGGTTTGCAAAGAAAAAGGGGTGTCCGTATTTTTCTCTTTAATAGTCCCGGTGAGCCATATTTTAACAAAAGGCTGATTCAAGTCCCCGGAAATAGAAGGTGGCGGAGGAGGTGGAGGAGGTTCGGCTCCAACCACGAAAAAATTAGAAGACGGGTTTATTTTTATTTCCGAGGTGGTAAGCGGCACGAAAGTATTGCCCCCATCAGTGGATTTTTCAAGAAAAAGAGAGCCATCCGCATTCGCTCTTAAATAATACACCCATCGCGACCCGCCAGAAGAAGGCATAAAGGATATTCCTTTTTCGCTGTTTAGTCCGCCGGAAGGACAGCTCAGAGCGCTAGTGGCTACAGTATTGCCGTCTGTTATGCAGTGAAAATCGGAGCCGGTGCGCAAACTGCGGCTCATTTCCTCCATAGAAAAACTCAGATTGTCCAAGAGGGAGCGAGTGGCCTCCGAATGGCGGGAATATTGGTTAGCGGACAGAAGAGCATTTGTGCCATAGAGCACCACCACCAAAAAAACAGAGATAGATATCATCGTTTCTATGATGGTAAAACCCGATTTGTTTTTGAAAAATTTTTCCTTCATTTTATTTTAATTGAATGCGTCCCGAAGGATACACGTCAATAATAGAAGTAGTACTGCCGGTGGCGGAAGAGAGGGTAATTTCCGCGTAAGTTCCAGAGATAGGACCGGTTGCTGAAGAAAAGTAGGCACCTGAATCTGGTCTGGTGAAAATTATGTAAAGATCAGTGATGGGTGTTGTTCCGTCCATACTAATGCCTTTCACATAACTTCCGCGACTTATGCTGATTTTTTCCAGACACTCCCCTGTTCCGGAAGAACAAGAGCCATTTCCAGAACCATTTCCATATATTTTATTGTTATCAAGGTCGGTGAAAAATACGAAGTCCTTGCTGTCGGCATCGTTTCCTGGAGCGGTGGAGGTACTGAAATATACCCCGTAAGAAGGTTTCCAGTTGGTAACTGTGGTCCGAGGAGGAATTTTACCTCCTACCGCGTACTTTTGAGCCTGCACTAGGCGCAAGGCCACTTGGTTCGCCAGGGTGCGCATATCCACTTTTTCTTGATATCCTTTGTAGTTGAAGAGAATCACGGAACTCATCACGGCAAAGATGCTCAAGACCACGATGAGCTCTACGTAAGTAAACCCCCCTTTCTTGGAATGACACTTTTTCATCGCTTCTCAAAAACCGCTCGGAAAAAAATTAAGCTGGAAAAAGAAAGCCAGAATCGCGCCGAAAAAGAGGAAGGGGGCGAAGGGAATCTCGCTTTTGAGTCCGTGCAGTTTCTTAAAAGCGACCATGATGAGCCCTATGCCCGCGCCGGACCAGAAAGAGAGGGCTAAGGCGGAAAACATAATCGAAGGCCCCAGAAACCAAGCAAGCCCGAGAGCCAGCTTGCCGTCCCCTAGCCCCATCCATTTGCCTCGAGAGATAAACCATAGAGCCGCGAAAGGTAGAGCGAAGAGAAGGCCGTACAGAAATTCCTGCCAAGCGGGAAAATGCAAATGGAAAGACCCGCCGGAAAATAGAAATAGACCGGCAAAAGAGAGGGCAATTAGAATAAATACCGGGATATCGGGAATCACTTTGTGCCTCA
>JAKALJ010000017.1 GCA_021813175.1 bacterium
ATATTAAACGGGAAAAAGAATAGAGATTTTTGAGCTCACTTTCCGTTATTGTTCCCTTTAGATTTGAGGAGTATCTCGTCCACGATGCCGTATTTTTTGGCTTCGTCCGCGTCCATAAAGAAGTCGCGCTCCACATCCTTTTCTATCTGAGCCATGGGCCGGCCCGTGTTTTTAGCAAGCATCTTGTTCAGATTATCTTTGGTTTTCAAAATATGCTTGGCGGTGATGGCGATGTCGGAGGCCTGGCCTTCCACTCCGCCGAGGGGCTGGTGGATCATCACTTCGGCGTTCGGCAGAATGTATCTCTTGCCCTTTTTGCCGGAAGACAAGATGATGGCGGCTCCGGAGGCGGCCAGGCCAACGCAGAAAGTGGACACATCCGGACGGACATGGTTAATAGTGTCAACTATTGCCAAAGTGGAGGTGACGGAACCACCCGGGGAGTTTATGTAAAAGAAAATATCCTTTTTGGGGTCTTCCGATTCAAGGAAAAGCAATTGGGCAATCACGATATTTGCCACATTGTCGTCTATCGGCCCGGCTAAAAATATAATGCGCTCGCGCAAAAGGCGGGAATATATATCATAAGCCCGCTCGCCGAACTGGGATTTTTCTATGACTGTGGGAATTAGCATAACAGTATCATAGCATTTTAAAAAAGATTTTGGAAGAAGGCGATTCTATTGTTTTTCCAAAAATTGGAAGATTTTTTCGTTGGAGAGGACGTTTTCGGCGTGCATTCGGGCGCGTTCCGGGTCGGCATCCTTGTAATGCTCCAGTATGTGCGCCACTTCATCGGCCACCTCTTTTTCGTCCGGAACGATTTTTTCCATTTCGGCGATCTTGTGCAGGATAAGGGACAATTTCGCCTTCTTTTCCGCCTCCGGAAGAAAATCTTTTTCCAATTCTTCCCGGGTTTTTTTTATGTGCGCGAGATAATCTTCAAATTTTAATCCCATAGCGCTAATATCCGATTGCATGCGGTAAATGATTTTTTGAAGCTCCGCCTGTCTCAGAATTTCCGGGATATCAACTTCGGTCTTTTGCATGATATTTTCCATAATTTTCAAGCGGACTTTCTCTCTTTTCTGATTTTCTTTTTCCAGCTTGATGTTCTGGCGCAACTTTGTTTTAAAATCCCCGACGTCCTTAAAAGGACCGAGGGAACGTACAAATTCGTCGTTGAATTCCGGCAAATTTTCACTGGCTGTCGGCTTTTCTTCTTCTTTTTCTTCTTTCTGGCCGTCTGTCGCTTGGCGGGGGACGCTATCTTTTATGTTTATCTTCGGTCCGCGGGATTTGCGGATATCCAAAATAGTGTCTTCTATCTCTTGGTCTGTTACTTCAACATCCTTCGCGCCTTTTGCTTCATCCGCGACTGTTTCCCCCGCGATTTTTTTATAGTCTGGCAGTTTTACTTCCGGCAGAACCGCTGTTTTTATTTTGAATCCGAGCGGATTCTTGCGGGCCAGCTTCAGGATGGAAATCTCCGGCCGGCCGATGGCGTCAAGTTTGTTTTCTTCCAAAATTTTTGGGTAACTGTCTGACAGGGCCAATTCTGCCGCCTCTTCCAGCACTTTCATCTCGCCGATATTGGCGAGCAATATGTTTTCCGGCGCCTTGCCCTTACGGAAACCGGAGATCTCTATGTTTTCTCCGAGCTTGGCCAGAGCCCTCGGAAAATATGTCTCAAAATCTTCCGCCGAAAGCTCACCCTCTATTTGCACCTCGCTCTTCGGCAGTTTTTTTATGTTTATCTTTATGGGCATGCGCCCACTTTATACTAAACGCCCGAATTTTTCAAACCTAGAAGAGAAAGGAAGCAAAAGGAAGCCCTTCTTCCTTTTTGTTACTGTAATCCCTGATCGGCGGAGTTTATGCCGCTATCGGTGGCGTTTAAGTCTGTTTGAATGCTGTCCAAATTGTCTGAAGAGGAGAGTGTCGAGGCAGGATTTGCGCTCGACTCAGCTTGTGCAGAGGGCTGGGGCGCCGCGGTATTATTTCCTTTGCTTTTTCCAATAACGAAAATCGCTCCCAACACCAGGATAATAATTATGATGATGGATCCGATAAGCGCCCCTTTTGACGTTTTTTCAGCCCGAAGACCGCCGGATATTTGGTCAGGTAAAGAAAATTCCCGCGTATCGTTTTGGTTTTGGTTGTTTGAGTCCATGTTTTTTCGTTTTTATGTGTTTTGCCTCAAGACGTGTCCTATAATTTTCTAAATTTTATTTAATTTCAAAGTTTTGTTTTTAGTCCCAAGACTGCTTCTATCAAGTATTTATGCGTTTCTTTCAGCGAGTCCTTCATGGAAACGACGCTCCTTTTTATGTCTTGGAAAGAGGCATTGGCTTCAACCTTGACTTTGATTTCAGCCAAGAAATTCTTTGCGGCGACGATATCCGCCTCCGCTTTAGACACCAGCGCTTCTTCCGCAGATACATCCAGCCCCTTTTGTTTCATCTTTTCCGCCCGGCTCTTGATCCTCCCGACAATCTGGGAAAAATCATCGATTAGCAGAGAAAAGCGATCGATCATCTTTTCCCGCACCAAAACACGAACGGCCTCCTTCTTCGGTTTCTCCCCGTTTGCTATGTCCAATTTTACCTCCTTTCTTATTTTTTGGCCAAGAGATTCCCCGTTGCTCGCGGCTCTCTCTTTTACCTGGGGGAGATTTACCCGAAGTTGCGCGTTCAGTCCGGCGCCTGCTTTCACGCCATTTTTTCCGCTCCCAAAATTGTCATATTTCACTTCCGAAGACGTGCCGGCGCTTCCCGAACCGGAAACTCCGCTCTGGGCGAAAACGGGCACACCGCCATAAGACAGAGCCACGGACACCGCCAACAGGAAGCTCCCAAATTTAGAGAATCTTTTCATACACTATTGAGACGAAAAAGAGCGTCAGGTTCTTACAGAACCTGACGCTCCCAGAAAGGGAAAGGCTTCCTAAAGGAAGCCTTTCCCGGGGTCTAGACCAGAAAAGCCACCAAAAGCAGGGCAATGATGTTCAAGATTTTAATCATGGGGTTTATGGCCGGACCGGCGGTGTCTTTATACGGGTCGCCCACCGTATCGCCGGTAATCGCGGCTTTATGCGCCTCACTGCCTTTTCCGCCATGATTTCCTTCCTCAATATGTTTCTTGGCATTATCCCAAGCCCCGCCGCCGCTTGTCATGGATATAGCCAAGAAAAGACCGGTGATGATAGAACCCACCAATAGTCCTCCCAGAGCCACCGGTCCCAAGAGAAATCCGACAATGATTGGAGCCAATACCGGAATGAGAGCCGGGGCTATCATTTGTTTGATTGCTTCTTTGGTCACAATGTCCACACATCTGCCATATTCAGGCTTCGCTTCCCCAGTCATAATTCCTTTGATTTCCCGAAATTGACGGCGTACTTCCTCCACCACCTTTCCGGCCGCTTTGCCCACGGATTCCATGGAAAGAGCGGCAAAATAATAGGGAAGCAGACCCCCGATGAAAAGGCCCACGATTATTCTCGGGTCGCTTAAATCAAAAGGCAGAACTTGTCCGGTGATAGACCGAATCTCTTCGGTATACGCACTGAAAAGCACTAAGGCGGCTAAAGCAGCGGAACCAATAGCATACCCTTTGGTAACGGCCTTGGTGGTGTTTCCCACCGCGTCCAATGGATCGGTAACTTTTCGCACATCTTCGGGCATACTCGACATTTCCGCAATGCCTCCGGCATTGTCAGTAATAGGTCCATAGGCGTCAATAGCCACGATGATTCCAGCCATGGAAAGCATAGCCATAGCCGCCACGGCGATACCGTAAAGCCCGCTTGCGTAATATGCGATCAAGATACCCAGCACTATAGTGATGAGCGGCCAAGCGGTTGCCTTCATAGAAATTGCCAATCCCTGGATTATGTTTGTTCCGTGTCCGGAGGTAGAAGCCCAGGCGATGGATTTTACCGGTTTGTATTTAGTGGAAGTGTAATATTCGGTAATGGCTACCAGGGCGCCGGTTACCAAAAGTCCCACCAGAGCGGAGAGGAACAAGCGATTGATGCTATACCCGCTTCCGAGGCCGGTCATAAGCCAAGAGGTGAGAGGATAAAAAGCGATAGCCGCCAAGATTCCCGATACAATTAATCCTTTATATAATGCCCCCATAATGTTTACTTTCTTTTTTGCCTCTACGCTTCTTTTGGAAAGCCGGACAAACCAGGTGCCGACGATGGAGGCGAGAATGGAAACTCCTCCGATAGCCAAGGGATAAACAATGGCTCCCGGATTGCCCGCGAATAAGAGAGACCCGAGGAGCATGGTGGCCACGGAAGTTACCGCGTAAGTTTCAAAAAGGTCCGCCGCCATGCCGGCGCAGTCCCCAACGTTGTCCCCGACGTTGTCTGCGATGACCGCCGGATTGCGCGGATCATCTTCAGGGATTCCGGCTTCCACTTTGCCCACAAGGTCGGCGCCAACATCGGCCGCCTTGGTGAAAATGCCTCCGCCCAAGCGGGCAAAAACGGAAATGAGCGAGGCGCCGAAACCCAAACCGACCAGGGCTTTTACATCGCCGGTAATGGCGTAAAGCCCGGCTACCCCGAGAAGAGCTAATCCTGCTACCAGAAGTCCCGTAACCGTGCCTCCGGAAAAAGCTACTCCCAGGGCGCTCCTGATTCCCTCTCTGGCCGCTTCGGCGGTTCTGGTATTAGCTCGCACGGACACGTTCATGCCGATATATCCAGCCAAGGCGGACAATACCGCGCCGAGCACGAATCCGATGGCGGTGACAAAACCCAAAGTGAAGAACAAAATCAAAAAGATAATCGCGCCGATCACCCCCACCGTTTTATATTGCCTATTTAGATAAGCCTTAGCTCCTTCCCGGATGGCTCCGGCAATTTCTTGCATCTTCTGGTTGCCCGGATTTTTTTTCAAAACTTTTTTTGCCAAAAACAATCCGTATAAAATAGACACGGCCGAGCACCCAATTGCGAACAAAAGAAACGTATTCATATTATTTCTTGTTATTTATTGTTAGCTGATAATTTTTTAATTATTTTTCCGCTTCTATATTCTCCTCCTTTTCTTCTTTCGCATCAAGCATTTCTTTTTCTTCTTTTTCTCCTTCCACTGTCTTTTCTTCGGAAACTGCTTCCGCTTCTTCTTTCGCTTTCACTTTCTCCTCCGATTGGTCCGAAGAAATTATTTCCCCGCTTCCGTCGCCTTTAATGTCTATGCGCCATAAAGTAAGTTTGGCCGCCAGGCGCACGTTCTGCCCCCCCTTGCCGATAGCCAGGGAAAGTTCGTTTTCGGGCACTTCCACCAGGGCCTTATGTTCTTCTTCATTGATTTTAACAGACAGAGCTTTGGCCGGAGAGAGGGAATTACTAATGAAAGTTTTCGGGTCTTCGGACCAAGGGATGATATCTATCTTTTCTCCGGAAAGTTCTTGAGACACGGTGTTTACTCTGGTTCCTTTTTGTCCCACACAAGAACCAACCGGATCAATATGCTCATCAAGAGAGAAGACGGCAATTTTAGAACGAGATCCCGCTTCCCGAGCCACAGCTTTAATCTCTACCGTTCCGTTCTCCACTTCCGGCGCTTCAATACTGAAAAGTTTTTCCAAAAATTTCGGATGGGTGCGGGACAAACGCAAGCAGATTCCCCGTGGAGTATCCTCCACGGAGTATAAGTATGCTTTTATTCTCTGTCCGCGCTCAAAATATTCCCTCGGAATCTGTTCCTCGGGGGGCAAAATACCCACCGCTCGGTTCAAATCCACGTAGATATTTCCGCGTTCCATTTTCTGCACTATGCCGGAGAGGACTTCTCCCTCTTTTCCGCCATATTCGTCTAAAATGGAAGAACGCTCCGCTTCACGGATGCGCTGGATGATCACTTGCTTGGCGGTCTGGGCGGCGATGCGGCCATAGTCGTCTTTGTTTTCCAGCGGAAAAATCATTTCGTCGTAGAGTTCCGCGTCTTTCTTCATTCGGCGCGCGTCCTCCAACAGAATATGATGCTCGGAATTAAACCGTACCCGTTCATCCCCATCTTCCTTTATTGAATATTCCTCTTCTTTCTCTTCTTTTGCTTCTTCTCCCATTTTGGCGATGGATTCGTCCACCACTATCTTTACTTGATAGAACTCCGCCAGGCCGGTATCCGGGTCGAACTTTGCTCGGATGATCTGTCCTTTCTTGCCGTAATCTTTCTTGTAGGCGGCGGCCATTGCCTGCTCGATGGCGTCCAGGATTTTTTCTTTCGGAATTCTTCTTTCCGCCTCCAATTGTTCGAGCGCGCTCTTGAATGTCTTGATGTCTAACATGATATTATCCGCCATTCGGCGGATGTTACTTTTAACTAAAAAAAGCCCCGAGTGACAGGACTTTCGTATGGATAGAATGTAGCACAAGAGATGACAAAAAGCAATACCACGTAAAAGGAAGCCTTGACCCGATGAACATCGGGTCAAGGCTTCCTTTATCTCTCGGCCTAGTTATCCACATCCTCGTATCTTCCAGACGGCAAAGATTGTATAATAAGGAATTATTGATACTATAATTATTTATATTTACCATGCGTAAAAAATTTTTGTTGGAAGTGTCTCTTTCCGTGCTGGTGCTTGTCGGCGGAGTGTTAGCGGGAAACAATCTGTCTACGCCTTTAGCTCGAGCCGCGCTTTGTATAGATCCTGATTGCGGCGGAGGCGGAGGAGGAGGACCGACCCCAACCGCTCCCAAAGTAACCATCACTTCTCCCGCCACTTATAATGGCGACCTTTATGTAATAGAGGGCTCCAATGTATCTCTAAGTGTTTCGGTTACCGGCACCTCTCCATCCTGCAGTTGGAGCGGGTATGTAAGCGGGGGATATTCTAATCCGCTTCTCATCACAAATATCACCGCCGCTTCCTATCCATCTGAGACTATAACCTGCACAAACGCGCTGGGCAGTGATTCGGCTACAGTTAATTTTAAAATCTTGTATTTAGACCGGTCTTTCACCTCGCCGGGCTCTAGCGCTTACAACGTGCCTGCCGGAGTGAGCCAGATAGGCATAGTGACAAGCGGAGCCGGCGGCGGCGGTGGAGGATGCGCGGACGGCTGCTTGTCTGGTGGTGGCAAAGGCGGAGGAAACGGCGGCAATGGTGGACTGGCAAGCCAGATAGTAAGTGTATCACCTGGCCAGAATCTTAATATCTATGTCGGTCAGGGCGGCGGCGGCGGAGCAGTTGCTCAAGGCTCTAATGGTTATGGCGGCGGCGGAGGAGGGGGAGGAGGAGGAGCTTCAGCGGTTTATTATCCTTCCGACGGTTCTACATTTAAAGTGATTGGCGGCGGTGGTGGTGGTGGAGGAGGAGCACTGTCAGGTTCGGGAGATGGATACGGAACGGGAGGATCCGGGGGCACTGATGGCGGCGGCGGAGGCGGAGGAGGAGGCAATGACAGCCGCGCTTTTCCTAACACTGGAGGAAACGGAGGGTATGGCGGTAATGGCAGCGGGGGCCGCGGAGGGACTGGAAGATATAATAATCCATATTTCGCGCCTGGCGGTTCCGGGGGAGGATTTTTCTTTACAACATCATCGTTTTACAATACTAACGGTGGCGCGGGCGGAAGCAGCAGCAGGGATGGCCGTGGCGCCAGCGGCGGCAGCGTCGCGAGCGCTAACCTTACTTCCCGACACGGGAATCCCGGCAGTTCATTCAGTTCAGGCACTCTTACCAATTTTCCGATAAATATATCTCCTGCGGCTGGGGGAAGCGGAGACTTGAAAGACGTTATAAGAGGTGGACCGTATCTCTCAGGTGGAAACGGCTTGAATGGTTCGAATGGTTTCGTGTACATATATACCGTCCGTCCGCCGACGTTTTCTATCAGTCCGACCAACAATAGTTATGATGTGCACGATCCAAACTATCCAGCATCCTCTTCAAGAGATGTTACGGCTACCTATGGACAGAGCAATGTTTCTGGCAGTCTTGGCAACTATTATGGAGTAAACTTGAATATTCCGATTCGCAGCGACGGAACAAAATATTTTTCTGCTTCAGTTGGAAGTAATGCTTCTGGTCCTACGGTTAATCTGCAGGCAAACAGCGCGAGCGCAAGTTACGCGCAAAATATGGCGAAAAATGGATGCAAGGAGAGCGTATCCGTGCCTTTCAATTATAGAATTTCAAATTCCCAGACTTACACCCAAAATTATCAGGCGTATCTTAATTATATTGATTGCGCCTATCTTTCTCCCGCAGTCAAAAATATAGATATAAATAAAAGGAATTCGGTGAGTTTTACGCTGGGTGTTTCTCCATCGGAAAGCACTTACAAAGAAAATATAAGTTCGGCAAGAATCCTGTATAAAGGCGACGGTAACGCAGGTTCAAAATATAAATATAGGGTTGGTGATCAGGTAAAAAATCTAAGCGCAAGCGTGTCGGGTACCACGGTGACAGTCAATGCGGCTCCCGGGACAATTCTATCTGATGCCGATTGGGGTAAATATACGCTAGAGGTTAATTATGATTTAGTCGCTCATAGTACTGGTAAATATTATAACAAAGACATTTTTTACGGCGGCACGGCTACGGCGGAAGTGGATGTTACGGGGATTCAAGTGAATACCGGTGTAAACTCGCTAAGTCTTCCTGTAAGTTCATCAAAAGATTTTCCCGCGTCTCATGACAGTTTTAGTGTTATTAATCCTCATTTTGAACGGACATATTTTTCAGGAAATGTTAAGTCAACCAGCGGACCATATGGTAATCCCGGCACTGTTACAGTAACATCTAGTGACACCCCTGGCTCCGGGCAGGTCACAGTAAAGGCCAGTGCCACGTATCCGGATGGATCAACTAGCGACAGCATCAAAACTGTGAGTGTGGATGTAACATCTGCCGACAAGCCGGACCTTACTATCACTGATAATGTTACTCCCACCAGCGCTACTGTTGGTACAAGCACCTCTTTCTCGGCTACAGTGAGGAATATAGGCAATGCCGGCACTGGCGCCAGTTTTAACAATTCCTTCCAGATTGCGACAGATGTGTACGGTTCCGGTTCTATTTTTGTTACCGCGAGCACCTTGCCTCCTCTGGGCGGACCCGGCAGTCCTAACACATCTGCCAAAGTCAGCGCCTCGTATAATTTTCCTGGTTTTGCGCCAGGGACGGTATATGCTCGGTTCTGCGCGGATACGGATGGCCGTTCCACCACCAACGGAGTGATAAGCGAATCCAATGAAAACAATAACTGCGGACCTTGGACGGGTATCAATCTTAATCCTCCACCGGCTACCGGAAATATAACGCCGACGGGCTGTACTATTCAGAGCGGAGCTTCCACCTGCGATGCCACTCTAAACTGGAAAGTTACCAATCCAGTGCCCGGAGCCAGCACGGAAGTGGTCAAAGATAGACCTTCTCCAAATACTCCAGTATCCAATCAGCCGTCCGGAACCAATGTCCGCGACCCCATCAGTTTTGGAACCACTTATTATTCTCTGTATCATAACAATGTGAAGCTAGATGGTCCGAAACCGGCTGATGCCTCTTGCGCCTCGGGGTCTATTTGGGACAGCGCGAAATCTCTCTGTGTCCCCACAGTAAATCCCGTATGCGCGCCCACGCATTATAACTGCCAAGCCGGCACCAGCGCCGACAATTCCGGTCCAAATTATAGTGGTCTGGACACTGTCTACAACTGGAAATGCGTCGGCACCGCCACCCCTGGAGTTCCTATTCCGAAAGCCGCCTGCAGTGAAACTCTTTCTATGTCCGGGACTTTGACTCCGAAGCCCACTTCCTGCACCATTCCAGCCGGCAAAAGTGATTGTAGTGTTGATTTGTCTTGGAACACTGTCAATCCGCAAGGTACTACCGAGATCACGTCCCCTTATCCAAAACCCAATACTGTGGTGGCTACAGGAAATTCAAATGCAGGAGGAATCGGGACGACGGTTACCATTCCCTATAATTCCAGAGTTTTCTATATGTACAATAACGGAAAATCACTTGTTCCAAGCTCGGAGTCTCCGAATGGTTCCGGTGTTACCGTTACTGCTTCCTGCGACACTGGAACTTCCTGGAATGGTTCTATCTGTATCGGTCCGATGTCCGGCGCTTTCTCTGTTTCCGCCAACACTTGTTCTATCCAAGACGGCAAGAGCACCTGCACCGTGAATGCTACCTGGAAGGTGACTAATCCGGAGTCTCCGGGCAATTCCGCGGTTGTTTCCGACCAGCCGAATCCAAATACTACTGTATACACCGGAGATTCCGGCTCCAATAAACCTGTTACCATATACTATAATGCCAACAATTTAGGCGCCAACAAGCTATACTTGTACAATAATGGAAAATCGCTCGTTCCAAGCTCGGAGTCTCCGAAAGGTTCCGGCATTACTGTTACCGGCTCCTGTGGCAGCAATTCCAGCTGGGATGCAGTGAGTGGGGTGTGTAAAGCTTACGGTCCGCAGATAACAGATTTTAAAGCCAATCCTTCCAGTGTTCCATATAACGGATCCTCTACTCTCACCTGGAGTACCATTTATGCTGATTCCTGCACCGCGAGCGGTGACTGGTCCGGGTCCAAAGCGGTTCCCAGCGGCAGTGAGTCCACCGGAAATCTTACCTCTAACAAGACTTACTATCTTACTTGCACCGGACCGGGTGGAAGCGATGGTCCAAAACCAGCGCCTGTGACGGTAGGTCCCGCTCCCACTTTCCCCGATCTTACTGCCGGTTCCATCACTCCTACTTCGGCGACAATTACGCAGCCGCAAACATTCTCCGCTACTATATCTAATATCGGTCAAGCTTCCACCGGAACCGGATTTAAAGTGTTGTTCCAGAAAGCTAATGACGGCAATGGTAATGGGGCAATTGATATCCTTCCTACCTCAGACGCTTCCACTCTCGTGGCCGGAGCATCGGAGACTGTTTCAACCAGCTATACTTTCCTTACAAACGGCACATTCTATATGAGAGCTTGCGCGGACAAGGCGAACGCTTCTGATCAATATGGCACGATAGACGAGGGTCCAGGTCACGCGGGTGAAAATAACAACTGCGGAGGATGGACGCCCATTGCGGTAAATATGCCGGCTTCTCCGTCTGCTACGATATTTTTAGATAAATCGTCTATTACAGTTGGAAGTTCTGCTAAACTCACGTGGTACTGTACTAATTCTACCAATGCTACTGGCGAAAACTTCAGCAATAGTGGCGATTCTCCGGGTAATATAAACCCAGTCAATACCGATAGGACTACCATTACGGTAAGCCCTTCTCTAGGAAGAACTGATTATATATTGAATTGTTATGGGTTAATGAACCAAGTGGCACCTGCTACCGCTACCTTGACCGTTACCCCTCAAGGCACCAAGAAGCCGATATATAAGGAGCAGTAAAAAATAGGAAGCTGGACCCAGGAAGCCTTTCTTCCCGCCTTCGCCGGCTGGCGGAGGGCGAAAAGAAGGGCCTCCTTGCTTTCGGGGTCTGTGGAAAAGCTGGCGAGTTGCGCTTTTCAGCTTTTGTTTAAGGGCTAGATTTTAGAGAGAAGTTATCCACTTTTTTAACGCGGTATATTGACAAAACCGGATAGGTGATTTATAATACAACAAAATAACGTCTTTGTCAAAAATATTTTAGTTATTTAACATAACCTACAAAGGAATCAATAGACGGCAATTGCGGGCTGTGCTAAATAACTAAAATAAAAAAAATGGAGGCTTTATGAAAGCACTCGTCATATTGCTGGCGATTGCGTTTTCAATTGCCAGCCTTTCTACCTTTTCTCAGCAGAAGTGGATGCCAGACAGGGGAGCTGTAGGTACAGTCGATTTTAATAACTCAAAAGCAAATGTAACACCTCCCCCTGTAACCGTGACGTTCAACAGTTACGGTTATACAGAAAATGGAAGTGGAACAACCGCTGACGGTGTACTGGTAATAGGATGGGCCGATACCCTAAGCGAGGAGTTTCCAATTCCAGATTCCGTGCATGGGGACTTTAAGTGGTTAAGTGGTTTTCAAAATCTAGACTCAGTCCAGATTAGAGTGTCCATCACCACTAAGGATGATAAATTTATAGACTGGGGAGCATGGAATACTCTCACTAGAGAGGATTCCATGTGGAAAAATTTTTCATGGTTCCTGGATACAAGCGGGATTGGAGACAAAGTAAAGGGATGGAAAATGAAAGTCTTTCTGTTTGTTTTTCAGTTATATGCTCCACCCGGAGCATATACGGGGGGATCCATCCAGATGAAGAATCTGGATGCAAAAGGAGTAACTACTGGGATAGAAGGGGGTGGTTTAAGGCCTTCGGGCTTTAAACTAGAGCAAAACTATCCCAACCCATTCAACCCGAGCACAATTATTAACTTCTCGCTGCCTGCCGGCGAGAAGGTCGTACTGAAAGTGTACGACATACTGGGCAGGGAAGTTTCCACGCTCATGGACCAATACATGAGCGCGGGGAGCCACTTGGTGAATTTTGATGCGTCAAATTTACCAAGCGGTACCTATTTTTACAGAATCACGGCAGGTGATTTTGTAAAAGTTAAAAAAATGCTCCTGCTGAAATAAGTTTTAAACAGCCCTGCTGTTTCCCGGATCTCAATGAGGTCCGGCTTTTTCGTTTTGCCCAAAAAGGAAGCCGGATACAGGAAGCC
>JAKALJ010000018.1:0-8298 GCA_021813175.1 bacterium
TGTTGGAGACTCAGAACCTGCGGACTGGTCATGCCCAACTTGAGGGTAACGGTGTGTGTGTAAGCGGCGCTAGCGAAGCCTACTCCGACTACGCCGGCAACCAACAGAACCGCCAATCCTAAGAGGACTTTTGATTTTGATAAATTACTCATAATGCTAATTATTAATTATGCGCCATCTATTTTAGTTTCGACTTGTCCAGACATTTTTATTATGTAAGGACAAAACTAAGAGCGCATCTCTCTATCATTGTTTCCCCGCCTAGGCGGACCGGGAAGCAATGAACAGATTAAAACTAAACGCAAACCAGGAACCATCTTGGGCGCTTTTTCAGGACGCTTATTCATGGCTCATAAATTTGCGGTGATAATATAATATACTGCGCGCAGAAACACGGCAACATATTATGTGGATAAACCCTATCCACCGGAAAGGGCACAGATTGCACATTTATAAGGATGCAATCTGGCTATTATGACGAATTCCGGTCTTTAAATGTTACCTCAAAATAGTTAGAACACACCAAAATACGTTGTCAAATATTGACAAAATATCGGCTCCAGCGTTTCTCCCCCTCTTTCTTAAGGACACCCTCGTGCACCATAGATACCAGCTCTCTCTGCAAGGTCTTCTCTCCGCAGTCACGCAGTGACCGAGAGGAACTTGAACGAATGTCCGATATGGTGGCTCCATTGGTTGAAATTTTAACGATTTTTAGGATTTCTTCCCTTCTTTGTCCTTTAAGCTCGTCTATGTCCTTTATGTGTCCGATATGGTTTCTATCGGACATTTTCTCTATATCAGCCGAGACGTTTTCTCGGACAGGATTATTTTGGCCAGAATTTCCAAATGAGGTTTTGGCTCCGGATTCAGAAAGATTTCTCATTGTATTTTCATCATTTTCGGAAATTTTTGCTTGCGGATTCTCTGGTCGGTTTTCTGTTTCCAAAAAAAATTTTTGCAGCCACTCTGTACTAGTTTCTGAAATATCTTTTAAAGAACGGTTTAATTCAAAAAACTCCTTTTTAAGAATGCCAGCGTTCATTTGGGATACCATGCCTACCAGAGAAGATATATCAAGCAAGGAAACGATCTCCATTGTTCTCCGGTCCATATTGAGAATGACTGAGGATTTGGGCGGTTTGGATGTCCGATAGGAATCTGAGATAAAATACGTGTCCGATAGAATAAGGGACCCTAATGTCCTTAATCTTTTTCTGATTGGCTCATCTTTGTCCATTATGTCCGTTACCATATAAAGAGCGGAAATAAGCTGTTTTATCTTGGTATATGAGCCAATAGAAAGGTGTATGAGACTAGTATTGGAAATGGACGGAAGATCCGTGTCCTTTATGGTGTCCTTTAGAGTGTCCTTTATATTTTCCGCGCCATCCGACATGCTGTCCATTATATATAGGACAAAGAAAAAAGCAACTCCTTGTGTTGCCAGCAATTAGCCGACATTGGCCGAGTTTGCCTTACCTTGCGAAGTCTTACCTTCTTATTTTTTAACAAGGAGCAGGTCGGGAACATTCTTTGACGGGGTGTCTCGCAGGCTGACGAGCCGAGAGGCAGCGCTCCGCCAGCAGGCGGAGACAGCGACCCCGGAAAGGAATGTTCCCGACCTGCTCCTTAAAAGGACCCTTTGTCTGCTTTTGGGTACTTTTGAAGTATGATAAAATGTAGGCAACTATGACAAAAAAAAATAATAAGCGGGGCAAATCTGACTCCTTTAAAAATCATTCAGGAAACGGCAAAACGGTCCGCTTGAAAAACGAAACCAAGCACGGCATTGCCGCCATCCTCTCTTTCGCTCTGGCCGCTTTTTTTCTGATGTCTCTCTTTAGCGCCGCGGGTAAAGCTGGAGCAGTGGTATATGAAGCTCTGCGCTATCTGGTGGGAATCGGCTACGTTATGATTCCCATTCTTTTTGTCCTGTTGGGAGCGTCCTTTCTAAAAGGAGAAAAGGCCAGCTATGGAATTATTCAGGTATTCGCCGCGGCTTTGTTTATGCTCTCCGGGCTAGGAATCATAGACGTGCTTTCGCGCGCTCATTCGGGCGGGGTGCTCGGAGAGGTGCTTGGCATTCCCTTTCTTTCTCTCTTTGACGTATACGCGAGCATTGTTTTTCTGGCGGCTATTCTTGTCATATCCATCTTGGCCATGTTTGACGTAAAGCCCAATCTGGCTCCGACCTTTCGTCTGCTTTGGAGCGCTATGACAAAAAACAAGCGCGTTCTGGACCAAAAACTGGAGTCTCTGGTTCAAGAAGAGGATATGGCGGAGCCGGAAATTTTGCCGCTTGGTGAAAAGACTGAAGAAAAAACAACAGAAGAAGAAAAAAGAAAAGTGGACGGGAAAGAAGCGGGGCGGGCGGGAAAAGAAGAAGAGGAGGAGTCTGGTTTTTTAAAGAAGCTGACTACTAAAAGCGCCAGAAAGGCCGGACAATATTCCGCTCTTCCCCTTTCTCTTTTGGAAGAAGACACCGGCAAGCCGAACACCGGAGATATAAAAGCAAATTCAATGATTATCAAGCGCACCTTGCAAAATTTCGGCATCCAGGTTGAAATGGACGAAGTAACCGTAGGACCGAGCGTTACACGCTATGCCCTGAAGCCCGCCGAGGGAGTGAAGCTCTCCCGCATCGTGGCTTTGCAAAACGACCTGGCTCTGGCTCTGGCGGCCCACCCTATACGGATTGAAGCGCCTATCCCCGGACAGTCCCTCGTTGGCATAGAGATTCCGAATAAGACCAAGTCCATCGTGGGTCTGGCCACTATGCTCTCTGATGAAAAATTCCAAAAATCCGGCAAACCTTTGACTATTGTTCTGGGCCGTTCCATTTCCGGCCGGGCGGTGTTCGGCAATTTGGCTAAAATGCCCCACATTTTGGTGGCTGGAGCCACTGGAGCCGGAAAATCGGTAACTATCCATGCCATGATCACTTCCCTGCTTTATCGCAACAGCCCGGAGGACCTGAAATTTATAATGGTGGACCCCAAAAGAGTGGAGCTTACTTTATACAGGAACATTCCCCATCTTCTCACCCCTGTGATCACGGACGCCAAAAAGGCCATTCTGGCCTTGAAATGGGCGGCTAAAGAAATGGACCGCCGTTACGACATTTTAGAATCGGAATCAGTGCGAGATATCCAATCCTACCACCAAAATATTCTGGAAAACAGCCAAAAAACCTCGAAAAAACGAACAGAAAAGGATGGAAACGAAGAAGAACAGCCGGACCGTATGCCCTATATCGTGATAATCATAGATGAATTGGCAGACATAATGAGCTCCTATCCCCGCGAGCTGGAATCGGCCATCGTGCGTCTGGCTCAGATGTCCCGAGCGGTGGGCATCCATTTGATTCTTTCCACCCAGCGGCCGGAAGTGAACATTATTACCGGCCTGATTAAAGCGAACATTCCGGCCCGGGTGGCCTTGAAAGTGTCTTCCCAGATAGATTCCCGCACAATTCTGGACGCGGGAGGAGCGGAAAAACTTTTGGGAGCCGGCGATATGCTTTATTCTTCCGGCACCGCGGCCCCGGAACGTTTGCAAAGCGCCTTCATCTCCGAAGGAGAGGTGAAGAAAGTGGTGAAATATCTCTCGGACGCGTACAAGGACGAACTGAACGATGAAATTTCCCTATCGGAAGGTTCTATTTCCCCGGATAAAAGCATATTTGAAAGTGTTTTTGACGAGGAAAGTGGAGAAGATGAGATGTATGAAGATGCCCGGGCCTGCGTGATAGAATCCGGCAAAGCGTCCACTTCATACCTGCAGAGAAAACTGAAACTGGGCTACGCCCGGGCGGCCCGGCTGATGGATATGCTGGAAGAACGCGGAGTGGTGGGTCCCGGAGATGGGGCCAAGCCCCGGGAAGTGCTTCAAAAAATTACCCGGGAAGAAAACGGTGAGAATGTTATATAAGAAAAGTTCCGAACCCTGAAATATATCCCGAGAGATGCCTTGCGCAGGAGCTTAGAAAATTAAGCTAAAAACATGATCCGGATCATGTTTTTAGCCCTAATTTTCTTGAGCGACGAGCAGAGCGGACGGCCAGCAGGCCGGAACGCGTGCTTCTCGAGGGATGTATTTCAAGGTTCGGGTTGGTGTATTATAATGTGCCCATGACCACGGACGCTAAAAAACTGCTGAAGCTCGCCGTTTTCTTTATCTTTTCTTTATTTATAATATTGTATACTTTCTTTCGCACCAAAGATTTGGTCTTCGGCGTGAAAATTCGGGAGGTAAATATCGTGAACGGAACTCAAATGCAAAATGGAGTTCTTACAGTGAGAGGAAAGGCTGAAAAAGCGTCCGGCCTTTATCTGAACGGGCGGGAAATACCCATAGACGAAAAGGGTAATTTTCAGGATGCTCTAGCACTCCTTTCGGGGTATAATAAGGTGGTGATCCAAGCTGAGGATAAATTCGGCCACACCGACCAAAAAATTTACGAGCTAACATTTTAAGACAATGCCTAAAAAAACAAAAGCGGAACTGGAGAAGGAAGAGAAAAAAGAAAAGGAAGAAAAGAAGGATTCTGTCGGAAAAGCCGCCGGAACTTCGGGACTGGAAGACACCTTGAAAGCTCTGCAAAGCAAATTCGGGGAGGGGGCTATTATGAAATTCGGGGACAGCCCGAGGGTGGACGTGAACGTAATCCCGACCGGCAGTATCGGTCTGGATATGGCCCTGGGTGTTGGCGGAATTCCCCGCGGACGCATCATTGAAATCTTCGGCCCAGAAAGTTCCGGGAAAACCACTTTAAGTTTGCACATCGTGGCTGAAGCGCAGAAAAAAGGCGGCATCTGCGCCTATGTGGACGCGGAACACGCTATGGACCCGGAATATTCCAAGAGGCTCGGAGTGAATATCAACGAGCTTTTGATCTCCCAGCCGGATACGGGCGAGCAAGCTTTGGAAATAGTGGAGTCCCTGGTGCGCACCGGCAAGATTGACGTGGTGGTGGTGGACTCGGTAGCCGCTCTTACTCCCAAAGACGAGATTGAGGGAGACATGGGAGCGTATCATGTGGGCAAGCAGGCCCGGCTCATGTCCCAGGCCTTGCGCAAGCTCACCGCTATTGTGGCCCGCAGCAAAACCGTGGTTATTTTCATAAACCAGATCCGCATGCAGATTGGGGTGATGTTCGGGAACCCCGAAACCACCCCGGGCGGCAAGGCCCTCAAGTTTTATACCAGTGTCCGGCTGGATATCCGCCGCATCGCTCAGATTAAGAAAGGCGAAGAGGTGGTGGGCAGCAGAACGAGAGTGAAAGTGGTGAAAAACAAAGTGGCCGCTCCCTTCAAACAAACCGAATTTGACATCATTTATAACGAAGGCATTTCCAAAGAAGGAGAGCTTATCGCCCTTGGGGAGAAATTCAAGATATTGGAAAAGTCCGGCGCTTCGTATTCATGGAAGCCGGCAAACGGGGGCGAAGAAATAAAACTAGGGCGCGGCTACGACGCCACCCGCACATTTTTGAAAGAAAACCCGAAAGTGGCAAGCGAGATCCTAAAAGAAATCCGCAAAAAATTCGCAGAACAAGTGTAAGCGGAAAACAGAGCAGCTCTTTTCTAAAAGCACGCATATTCGCCTGCTGGCGAATTGCTCTGCTCGTCGCTCAAGAAAATTAGGGCTAAAAACATGATCCGAATCATGTTTTTAGCTTAATTTTCTAAGCTCCTGCGCAAGGCTTTTCTCAAAGACTGCTCTGTTTTCCGCTTGCTACACTCGCTCCACATATTCTCCGGTCTCGGTGTTCACCCGGATAGTATCTCCCTCGCTTATAAACATCGGAGCGTTTATGGTGGTGCCGTTCTCTAAGGTAATAATTTTACTGCCTCCTTGGGCGGTATTGCCCTTCACCGCCGGCGGCGCGGATTTTACTTTGAATTCTATTTTAATCGGGAGGTCCAGTTTGATGATCTTCTCTTCTCCGTCGTCCTCCCACACAAGCACGGACACATTTTCATTCGATTTCAAAAACTTGCCGGATTCACCGATCAGAGCCGTCTCCAGTTTGAATCGATTTTTGGGATTGTCCTTGTCGCAAAACCAGTACTCCCCGCGATTGTGGTACAGAAATTTCACTTCCCGCCGGTCTATTTCCGCCTCCTCGGCCGTATCGGACACGTGAAAAGTGGCAGCTATGGTCTTGCCGGAAATGAGACTCCTCAGCTTCACTTGATTCTGGGGCTTTCTCTGCTGAGTGCGGGCCACGTGCGAATCCACCACTTCACATGGCTCATTGTTATAGATTATTATTTTTTTTTCTCTGATTTCGTTATATTGCAACATAAAACAAACGCCTTAAAAGTTATCTTTATAAGCTATAGTTGGAATATTATTTGGCTACAAAAGGCAGGAGGCCCAGAAAGCGGGCGTTCTTTATGGCTTCGGCCAGCTTCCGCTGGTTCTTGGCGGTAACCCCGGTGCGCCGGCGGCTCATAATTTTGCCACTCGGATTTATGAACCGTTTCAGAATATCCACGTCTTTGTAATCTATGTATTTTATATTGTTTGCCGAAAAATAATCTTGTTTCATGTTTATTTTTTAGCTATGCTAAAAAGGTATATCTTCGGGATTTATATCCTCTTCCGGGTATTCAATGGAATCCACCTCCGGAGTTTTATCCTGTTTGGCTTCTCCCGCCCTCTCTTCCGAAGACGCCCCTCCCGCGCCAGAGTTGCCGCCTCTCGGGCCGAACTGGGTGCGATCGGCTATCACTTCCGTGCGATATTTCTTTTCTCCGCTTGACTTGTCTTCCCAACTGCGGGTCTGCATTCTGCCTTCCACCAATATTGAGCTCCCTTTTTTCATATACTGGGCCACATTCTCCGCCTGCCGGCCGAACACCACCACATTGTGATAATCAGCCGCTTCTTGGCGAGAGCCGTTCTTGTCCTTCCATACGCGATTGGTGGCGATGGAAAAAGAGCATACCTTCATTCCAGACGCCAAAGAACGAAGCTCTGGATCGCGGGTGAGGTTTCCTATAAGTATTACTTTGTTTAAATACATATTTTTCTTATAAACGCCATCTTCGCGGCTGGTTAACTTATAATCAAGCCGTTTCTGTCACTAAGGCTTCTATCTCTTCGTCTATTTTTTCTTTATCAATCGGCATGGATTCCTCTTTTTCTTCTTTGGAGCCGGACGAGCCGCGGTAACGCATGGACGCGCTTCGATTGAATTTTCTTGGAGCCAAAGTATTTTCCCGAACCGTCTTTTGCAATAGAAATCGGATAATTTCTGGATTGAGAGAGAGCTGCTTTTTTATCCCGGCTAAACTCCCGGCTTGAATCTGAAACTTTATCCAGCTGAAATACGCGGTATCAAACTTTTTTTTCACGTTTTCAATTGTCTTTTCCATCACGTAAGCCAAATGGATCAATCGGGGCATTTCACTAGAAATTATCTCTCCGCCTTGAGAAAGAATAAGCTCTTTTATATCCCCGAACACCCCCGGCACGTTTTCTTCTGAAATGGTGGACAAGAGCAAAAGACCGAGTTCATATACCCTTTCTTTCTTGGATTCAGTCTTGATGTTTCCCGTTTTTTCGGCGCCGGCCGCGGTCTCGGCAAGCATATTTTCTTGATTATCGTTCTCCGTCATCTAGGGCATATTAGCAGAAAGGTCATAAAAAGTCCAACAATTTAAAAAAGAAAGGAGAGGCAATATGCTTTGCCGGGGTGTCTCGCAAGCCGTCGGGCCGAGAGACAGCGCTCCGCCATCCGCCTTCGCCTTCGCCATTCGCCAGCTGGCGGATGGCGGAGGCGGAGACAGCGACCCCTCAAGGTGTGCCCTTTCCTCTTTTTTTAAAATCAGAAATCTTTTCTCACTTTTCCGCACTTTTAGATGCAAAACAGCCGGCGGGCGTTGGCTGCAATGGCAGAGAGAACTTCTTCTTCGGAGACACTTTTTATTTCGGCTATTTTTTTGGCAATCTCCCGGACGTAGGAGGGTTCGTTTCGTTTCCCGCGATAGGGCGCCGGAGCCACATAAGGGGAATCCGTGTCAGTGAGAATCATATCAAGCGGAACGGCCGTCACCGCAGAGTCGTAATCGCGGGTGAAAGTGAGCACTCCGGCAAAAGAAAGCAGAAAACCGAAATCAAGATATGCTTTAGCTTGTTCCGCGGTGCCCGCGAAAAAATGCACCACTCCTTTCACTTTGGCATGCTCTTTTAAGATGGCCAGGGTGTCTTCATAAGCGTTTCGCACGTGCAACATCAGCGGTTTTTTTATTTCATTGGCCAGCCGAATTTGCCCTATGAACGCCT
>JAKALJ010000018.1:8398-12486 GCA_021813175.1 bacterium
TCTTCTTGTATCCTTTTATCAAGATTTTGGATCTTCTGCCAGAGATACTCGGTTGCTTTCTGTATATCAAATTTCTCAAAGTAATTGAAAAACTCCCGCGGGATAGAATCCTTCGGTATTTCCGGACACTTCTTTAAATATTTTTCGGACAAAGTCAATATCCGTGACACCAGATTCCCCAACCCGTTTGCGAGCTTCGCGTTGTAGGCCTCTTTGAAACGCTCCAGAGTGAAGGGACTGTCTTCGAAGCTGGCAATTTCTCCGAGCAGGAAATAGCGCAAGGCATCCGTGCCGTATTCCGCCACAATCTCTTTCGGGTCCACTACGTTCCCGAGAGTCTTGGACATCTTTACTCCCCCTTGGCCAATGATAAACCCGTCTACCACTATCTGGTGCGAATTGGGCACTCCGGCCGCCATAAGCATGGCCTGCCACATGGCCCCCTGAAAACGAGTATTGTCTTTTCCGCAATACTGAACCACTCTCCCTTCTTCTCCATCTCTCCTTTCCGGCCAAAATTTGGCGAAAAGTCCTTTTTTATCCTCCGGCCAGCCCAGAGTGGAGATATAGTTAGTGAGGGCGTCAAACCACACGTACATCACATGCTCCGGATCATCCGGTACCGGCACTCCCCAAGGCATCTTCACTTTCAGGCGGGAAATGGAAAAGTCTCGCAGGCCGCGTTCCACAAACTGCTTTACTTCATTAAAACGGAAGTCCGGAATTATAAAATCCGGATGCTTCTGATAAAAATCTTTCAGCTTTTTCTCAAAGGCGCTGTATCGAAAAAAATAATTTTCCTCCTGTATCACCTCAAGCGGTCTGTCCGGATGGATAGGACATTCCCCTTTTACGAGTTCTGATTCGGTCTTTTCCTCTTCACAGCCCACGCAGTATTTGGCGGTGTAGTTCTTCTTATATATATAAGGACGTCCTTCTTCATCTTTGTTCTCTCGGCACCGGCGCCAGAATTCTTGGGCCGCTCTTATATGCCTCTCTTCGGTAGTGCGGATAAAATGGAGTTCCGGACGGCCTGTCCCATCCAAGAGGCCGAACATTTTCACCGCCTCTTTGAATTTCGAAAATCCCTCGTCCACGAACGCCTGCGGGCTCATGCCTTCATCCTGCGCCCGCTCAAAAATTTTCAGGCCGTGTTCGTCCGTGCCGGTATTAAAAAAAACTTCATAGCCGGCAAGTTTTTTGTACCTGGCCACCGCGTCCGCCCGCGCGAACTCAAGGGCGTGCCCCATGTGCAGGGGCGCGTTCACGTAAGGCAAAGTGGTGGTGATATAAAAATTTTTCTGGGGCATGGTTTTCTAAGCTGATTCGGGCGGTTTGCTTTGCCGGTGAAACGCCTTGCGCTTTTCAACATCTCTTACCAACTCCATCACCAGCACCGCCCCGGGTATGGCTAGTACCAATCCAAAGAATCCGCCCAGCTCCAGTCCCACCAAGGCGGCTAAAATGACCACCAGAGGCGAAAGACCCACTACTCTCTGAATGATGAGCGGCGCGAAAAGATACGCTTCAAATTGATGGATGATCAAATACGCGCCGGCCACCAAGAGAGCCATGGAAATTCCTCCGGATATATAAGAAAAAGACACGGCCGGGATGAGAGCGATAAGAATACCGTAAGGGACGAGCTCGGTAATGCCGGAGATAATGGCTAAAAGCAGAGAATATTCGCTCCCGAGCAGAGAAAGCACCAGATAGGTCAGCACTCCGATGATCAGACCCAAGAGCATCTGTCCTTGCATCCAAAAAGCGATCTTTCGCCTGGTTCTATGCCACAAGTCAAGCACGTATTCTTCGTGCCTTGTGGGGAAAATCACTCGCAGGAAATTTTCTATGCCGTTTTTCTGGATAGAAAGATAAAAAGAGATAAGGATTATCAGGGCCACATTCACCATGCTGCCGAAAGCGATGGAGAGAACCTGAAAAAATCCGCCGGAAAGATTCCCGATGAAGGTGTTGGAAGCGGAAAGCAGGGTGGAAATGGTTATGGTTCCGGAAGGCAAATGGGCCACAATGTCTTTGGCTCCGGAAAAACTGTTTTTAAGAGTGTCCAGAAACCCAGAATTTGGTATGTATTGGGAAAGAGTGTTGGAGATATTGTAAATTTCGGCAATCAAAATCGGCACGAACAGATAGAACAGCCCGGCTAAAAGAAGCAGAGAAACTATGTACAGAATGACGATTCCGGCTACCCTTCCCAGGCGAAGCTTCTCCAGGCGCGGTACGGCGGATTCCACAAAGGAAGCGATGACAATGGAGGTGAGAATGACCAGAACAAGCTCATGCAATTGCCAGAGGAGAAATACGGCCAAAACCACTAAAACCGTTCGGATTATAGTGTCGGTGGATAGGGAGACGGAGACTTTACTCTTCTCTTCGGTCATACCGATATAATATCAGAACTTGAGCATTTTCAAAAACTCTTCTTCCCGCCGGAGGGGCCCGAGCAGGACCAGATTCAGATTCCGATCAAGGAAAATTTCCCTGGCGGTTTTTTGCAAATCCGCGGCCGTAATTTTTCGAATTTTTGCCGCTTTCTGTTCAACCGTTTCCGTCTCTCTTTTTAAGATTTCCTGCTCTCCAAAAAAACTGCACACATCTTCGGTCGATTCCAGAGAAAATTTCATTTCACTTATCAATATCTCTTTGGCTTTGGCCAGTTCTTCATTCGGAACTTCCGCCTCACAAAGCCTCCGGCATTCTCCGAGCACAGCCCTAATTGCCTCTTTTATTCTCTTGGGGTCCACCCCGGCCGAAATTTGGAAATATCCGTGGTCGGTGAAAGATTCCTGATTGGCCCGCAGATAATATCCGATTCCCATCTCTTCCCGCAATTTCACAAAAAGACGCGAGCTCATGCCTCCGGAGAGCACTGACGAAAGCACGGACAGAGCCGGAATTTTTTTATCAAAGAATCCGCAGGTTCGGACTCCCAGCATAAAATGGACCTGGTCGGTCTTCCGATAATGCAGCAGAGCCGCCGGTTTTCCTTGCCCTTCCTGTATTTTCTGTTTGTCCCCTTTTCTCCCGGGAAAAATTTTTCCAAATGTTTTCTCTGCCTCTTTCAGCGTCTGGACAGGAGAAACTTTCCCCGCCACCACCAGCACCGTAGACTCTGGAAGGTAATGACTCAAATGGTAGCGCGCCAAGTCTCCGCGGGAAAGGCGGAGCACGCTCTTTTTACTGCCTAAAATGCTTCGTCCGGCCGGACTGTTCCCGTACAGAAGTTTCATAAAAAGGTCCTCCACGTGTCTTTGGGGAATGTCTCGGTACATATTCATTTCCTCTATGATCACCCTTTTTTCTTTCTCTATTTCTCCTTCGGGAAAAATCGGGTGCAAGTATACGTCCGACACTATACTGAATATCTTTTTGAAATGTCGGGCGTCGGCCTTGGCATAATAGCCGGTATGTTCATGAGAAGTGAAGGCGTTGTATGAACTGCCCATGCTGTCCAGTTCTCTTGAAATATCCACCGGGCCCGGGCGGTTTTCGGTCCCTTTCCAGCACATATGCTCCAGAAAATGGGAAATGCCGTTCTCCCGAGCCGATTCGTATTTGGACCCTGCTTCCACCAGTACCAGCACGGTGACAGTAGGATTGTCCTTCATCGGCGCGGTTATCACCCGCAGGCCGTTCGCCAAAGTTTTCTTTGAGATTTTCATTCATCAAACATAACACATTCAAAAGCCGCAAGGAAGCAATGCTTCCAGTTTATATTTTTCTTTTTATGTAATCCGCCAGTTCCGTCACTTTCACCCGTTCCTGCTCTCCGCTGTCGCGGTCCCGCACGGTCACCGTATCTTTCTTGTCCTTATCCCCTTCTCCGAGAGTGTCAAAATCTACCACAATGCACCAAGGGGTGCCGATCTCGTCCTGCCGGCGGTAACGCTTGCCGATGTTGCCGTTGTCGTCCCAGGCCACTCGGCCGAATTCCGCTTTAAGCGGAACGTAGACTTTTTCCAGAGCGTATTTTACCAACTCCGGTTTATTTTTAAGAAGCGGAGACACGGCGCATACGAGCGGGGCCATGGCTGGCTTGAACTTTAGATACGTTCTGTTTTCTCCGT
>JAKALJ010000028.1 GCA_021813175.1 bacterium
AGGCGCCCGTAGTGAAATGGATATCACAACAGTCTTCGGAACTGTTAGTGGGGGTTCGAGTCCCTCCGGGCGCACAATAATTTATTATGACAAACGAATATAAGAATTTAATAGACAAAATTCCTAAAGAGGTATTAAAAACGATAAACCAGCTTGAAAATGCTGGTTTTGAAGCTTTTTTGGTCGGCGGTTGTGTGCGAGATTTAATCTTAGGAAACAAGCCGAAAGATTGGGATATAACCACCAACGCCAAACCAGAAGAGATTATCAAGCTTTTTGAGAAAACAATTTATGAAAATGATTTCGGCACAGTCTTAGTAATAACCGAAGATGTTTCAGATGAAACATTACGGCAGATAGAAATTACCCCATATAGAGTTGAGGCGAAATACAGCGACTTGCGCCATCCTGATCAGATTAAATTCAGCGACAAGTTGGAGGAGGATCTAAAAAGAAGGGATTTTACTATAAATGCCATGGCCGTCGATTCTAAAGGACATCTAACGGACATTTTTGAAGGTCTAAAGGACATTTACAAAAGGACATTAAGGACAGTTGGAAAACCTGATGACCGTTTTAAAGAGGATGCCTTAAGAATGCTTCGAGTTGTGCGCTTTTCAGTCGAGCTTAGTTTTACCGTTTCTCATGAAACAACTGAAAGCATCGTAAAAAATGCTGATTTAATAAAGAAAATTTCAGTTGAAAGAATCAGGGATGAGTTTATAAAAATAATCATGTCTCCTAGCCCGGCTGTAGGGATAACTATACTCCAGAAATTCGGTCTGCTTAGGTATATCATTCCGGAATTGGAGGAGGGGATAGGGTGTGAACAGCTTGGAGAGCATATTTACGACGTGTGGAACCATCTGCTCCACGCCGTTCAATATACAGCGGACAAGGGAATGGCGCTTGAAGTCCGGCTGGCGGCCCTGTTTCACGATATAGGAAAGCCTAGATCAAGAAGAGTAGTCGGAGAAAGGTTGACAAGAGATTTGGCATGGTCTGGCCGAGCCCGACTTTCGACGGGAGAGGAGAACCGAGGACCTGACAAATCTCTTGTCACCTTTCTCCGACACCCATCGGCAAAGAAGTACACTTTTTATGGTCATGAGGTAGTAGGTGCCAGGATGACAAAAAAAATAATGGAACGGCTAAAATTCCCGCGGAAAGACGCGGAATTAGTGGAAAAATTGGTACGGAATCATATGTTTTTCTCTGACCCTGAAAAAATAACCCTTTCCGCGGTGCGCAGGACAATCACCAAAGTGGGCAAGGAAAACATCTGGACCCTGATGAGCGTGCGCGAAGCGGATAGAGTAGGGATGAGAAAAAAAGAAACGCCTTACCGGTTGCGGAGATATTTTGCCATGATAGAAGAGGCCTTGCGTGATCCGATTTCATTCAGCCAGTTGAAAATTGACGGAAATTTCATGATGCAAGAACTTGGCATAAAGCCCGGTCCCCGAATGGGTTGGATTCTGCACGCGCTTCTTGAAGAAGTGCTGGACGACCCGAGTAAAAATAACGTGGAACATCTTTCCGCCCTAGTAAAATCGCTAGATATGCTTCCTGACGACGCTCTGCGAACACTAGGGGAAAGGGGCAAAGAAAAAAAAGAAGGGCTGGAAGAAAAGGAAATAGGTCTTTTGCACAAAAAACACGGAGTAGACTGAAAACTACGCCACCTCTCGCTGGTAGTATTCTTCGCAATAAACTATCTCTCCTTAATGTTCCTCCTCAATCACCCGAAAATCAGGGTATTCTCCGGAGGCATCGGACCAGTCAATATAGAAATTTTCAATGTTGTGCCACAAATGGCCTCTGCTCAATCTATCCGCAAATTTAGAAAGCGGCCTTTCGCCGCCTTCCGCTATCACTTTTATGCTTCCGTCTTCTTTGATAAAAGCAACACCAGTGAGCCCAAAGCGATCAGCCAGTCGTTTGGTCCAAAGAAGATAATCAAACCGGATGGACTTTCCGGACATGCCGCACTCAATGCGCTTGTTCATCTTAAAATAAATTCTAGTATTCATTTTACAATCCGTCAATAGTGTTGGATAATTTTTTGAGCATGTTATCATTAAGCCATGAAAATTGGAATTTTTGATTCTGGCCTTGGGGGGCTCTTAATCGCTCGCGCCATCCGTCACAGTTTGCCAAAGTATGACTATGTTTATCTCGGTGATACTAAACGGGTGCCATACGGGAACCGCTCGCATGACGCTGTGTATGAATTTACCAAAGAATGCGTGGATTATCTTTTTGAAAAGGAAAATTGCGGGCTAGTAATCCTAGCTTGCAACACCGCTTCGGCCCGGGCTCTGGGCAAACTGCAAAAAAATTATTTTGCCCAAAATTTTCCATCTGACAGTCGGCGGAGGAAAATTTTGGGCGTATTAATTCCGACGGCCGAAGAGGCGGCTAAATTTTCCCGAGTCGGGGTACTGGCCACGGCCGGCACGGTGACTTCCGGCAGTTTCCCGAAGGAGATAGGGAAGATAAATAAAAAAGTGAAAGTTTTTCAGAATGACGCTCCCTTGCTTGTGCCTCTAGCCGAGGAAGGGGAAAAAAAACTGGCCGAGGATTTTATTAAAAAATATTTGCGGCCGATTCTACGGGAAGAACCGAAAGCTATAGTGCTCGGCTGTACCCACTATCCTTTTTTCAAGAAGGAAATCCGGCGCATTACCGGAGGGAAAGTGAAAATAATTTCACAGGACGAAATTATTCCCGTCAGATTAC
>JAKALJ010000019.1:0-4300 GCA_021813175.1 bacterium
TTGCGAATGGAGCCGGGAAATTGGGCAGCGGAGCCGGAAAATATTTTAACGGAGCCGTGTCGGGAATGTCCTATGGCGCCCAATCCTTCGCCGAAGGATTCTCCGCCGGCTGGAAGTATCTGATGCAAGATTTAGGCGGTTTCGTAAAAGACACTCTGAAAACGTTTGAAGGCCCTACCAGCGCGGTGGTGAATGCCCGCTTCAGCTTGAGCGTGAAGCCCGTCTCGGATGGATTGTCCGGCGCGGCCTCGGCCATAAACGGAGCCGGCAGCGCGATTTCGGGAATGTTTAATGGAATAGGATCTGTTATATCTTCCGGCGCTTCTGATACAGTTTCTTCTATAAACGGAGCCGGCAGCGCGATTTCTGGAATGTTTAATGGAATAGGATCTGTTATGTCTTCCAGCGCGCTCGGCGCGGCCAGAGGGATGAATGAGGCCGGCGATGCGATTTTTGAAATCTTCCGCGACGCTAGGGACGGAGTAAGCCAGACGGCGAATGTTTACTGGAGCGGGATTTCCGAAAGCGGAGAAAAAATCGCCGCAGTGGCGGTTGATTTCGCACAAGATTTTTCTAATGGAGCGCGCCAAATCGGCTCTCTGATTAGCAAATAGTTTTTGACCAGGTCTTTCTTCGCCAGCTCCAAAGCGCGAAAAAGCGGGAGATTTCTCCCGCTTTTTCGCGTCTAATCTCATCTGCGCGGCCGACCGGACTTGAACCGGCAACCTCGTCCGTGACAGGGACGCGATCTAACCAAATTGATCTACGGCCGCAAACTTTTAAACCTTTCGAATATTCTCTTTTTCCTTTCTAAAAACAAGCCAGAAAGGTCTTTGTCTTCCCTATTATACATAAAATCGTATAATTTCAAAGAAGAAAATTTTTTGTGCCGAGGGTGGGACTTGAACCCACGAACCTGTCGCTTATGAAACGACCGCTCTAACCAACTGAGCTACCTCGGCATATTTCATCACTAATGGCTTTTATAAGACCCAGCAACTTGTATTTTAAGTTTGTTCCTTTACATACCCTTAATCTGCATACTCCATAATAATTATCATAATTCTCGTAAATTTTTCTCGACTTTGTGTTTATATAGTACGGCTTTTTAATCTGATTCTGGGATAACTTTAGCAGATTTTTCCAAAAATTCAAAACATCCCCTATACGTTTCTCATGGATACAATTTATTTGTACCCTGCACACTATATCCGTATCAGAAACTTTCATCACTTCATTTAAGAATCGTTTAATTACTAATATCATAAGAGGGTCAGAATTAACAAATAAAAACACGCCAGTTCTTAAACTTTTTGATCCTTCGCCCCAATACAAAGCGGTCGCTATCAACATCAATTCTCTTTTAGAAATTACTCCTACAATTTCCCTGCCAAGCAAATTAGCTAACTCTATTGCCTTTAATCTTTTATTCTTATTTGACTCTGCTCCAAGCAACTGACTCTTTCTTACCCCGTCTTTTTTGTCAGATTCAAGCTTCTTGATTTGTTCTTTGCTTAAAATTATATCTCTACACCATAGGCTGACAGTACTTTTAGACACACCTAGTTCTCGCGCAATGACAATTATTGAGATCCCTTTTCTTCTCATTATTCTTGCTTTTATTCTTTCCTTATATTTAGCCATGTAAAAATATATAACAAAAACAGATAAATTTTATATAAATAAATCGGTTGCAAATTTCATAAATTTGATTTATAATGCCTTTCGCGGGGTGGAGAAGTGGTATCTCACAAGGCTCGACGTAATGGGCCCCCGGGCGGAGAAATCTCCCGGCGCGTATCTGTCAAATTCGGGGAAATCCTCTTCGCGGTAAAGCGAAAAGACAATCCCGAGCTAAGTTTCCGACGAATGTCGGAATAAACGTGTAGAGACTAGATGGCAGACTCCTTGTTCAAAGGAGATTGTATAGTCCAGACCACAAATCCGCCAGTAGGCGGAGCAGTGAAAACTGCAGCGGTAAAGCATAACCTTGAGACAGCCGTTCGAATCGGCTCCCCGCAACCACCGAAGTTGCATGCAATTGGCCGATATTGGCCGAAATTTGATTCTGCCGAAGTTTTTTTCTGATATGAAGTCGGGCTTCGAAAAGGAAGCCTTGCTTCCCCTTGGAAGCAAGGCTTCCTTTTTCAGATAAACCCAAACTCCTGAAAAATCACTTCATACATAGCCACTACTCTCCGAGCTTCGCGCAAAGTAAGCTCAAAAGCCGACCCTTCGTGGGCGATGCGATTGCGCACCGCGTGCGCTTCCCAAGCCAAAGACAGATGCTTAAAGTGCCGCGAATCGGCAGTTTTCAGCTTCTCCCCTATATTCTCTCCCTTGAATCCCATCTGGCCGAGGAGTTTATCCAGCATATTATCCGCCTCCAGCACCGAGAGCTTCCACTCCGACGGATTTTCCGAAGAAAGCATCCGGATCACCCGTACCCAGTCCGGATTTTCGGAAATTTCCTTGTTTTTCTCTTGCTCTTTTTCCCGCTCTTTTTGATGGCGGGCGTACTCGGCAATTTCATGTTCCACATGCCGGCGTTCCTTTTTGCGGATTTCAAACATTCGTATGGAGCAGTATAAAATGACCGCGATGCAGAAAACAGAAACAACGGAAAGCACCGCTTTCACTATTTCCCAGGTTCCTTGAGTGAAAACAACTCCAAATATTTCCCCAATCCATTCTAAAAATTTATAAAATCCGTATTCCCATTTCAAAAAGAGAGAAGGTCCGTTCTGCACCGAATTTCCGAATATCGGATTTTGGTCTATGGTCGGCTGTAATATTTGGAAGAGGTACATTTTAATTTTTGCTTAAATCTTTTTCTATGCCAAAGAGGGAAAAATCGCGCAGAGGAGCGGCCGAAAACAGAAGGCCGAAAGGAAGCCCGGAGGAGGAAAAACCGGAAGGTAGGGAAATGGAAGGCAGGCCGGCCAGATTGGCTGATACGGTAAAAATATCGGACAAATACATTTGCAACGGGTCGCTCCGCTCTCCGAATTTGAAAGCGGTAGAGGGCGCGGTCGGGGTCAGCGCGAAGTCCACCTCTTCAAAAACTTTCCGATATTCATCCATTATGGCTCGGCGCACCTTCCAGGCCTTTGTGTAATACGCGTCGTAATAGCCGTGGGAAAGCACATAAGTGCCGAGCATAATCCGGCGTCGGGTCTCCGCCCCGAAACCGGCCGAGCGGCTCTTTTCAAACATTTCAAAAACCGTGTTCCCTTCCCGCCGTTCTCCGTATCTTGCCCCGTCCAAGCGGGACAAATTGGTGGAAACTTCCGCCGGCATGATTATATAATACACCGCCAGAGAATATTTTGAATATGGCAAAGATATATCTTTTATTGTGTATCCGGCTTTTTTCAGTTTTTCCACAGACTCTTCAAAATTCGCGAGCACCTCTTTGTCCACTCCTTCTTTCAGAAAATCCCGCGGTATGCCGACGCGCTTCCCGGCCGGAGAAGCCGGCGGCAGGTCTATGGAAGTGCCATCCAGCGGATCTTTCCCGCGGATGCAGTCAAAAATAATCTCCGCGTCTTGCGAATTTTTGGCCAAGGGCCCGATTACGTCTAGTGAGGATGACATAGCGGTCAGACCCGAGCGGGAGACCGCCCCGTAAGTGGGCTTCATGCCCACCACTCCGCAGAAGCTCCCGGGCTGGCGCACCGACCCGCCGGTATCGGAGCCGAGCGCTCCGAGAGCCATGCCCGCGGCCACCGCCGCGGCCGAGCCGCCGGAAGAGCCGCCGGGCACTCGAGTGGAATCGTATGGATTTCTAGTCGGCCCATAGGCGGAATTTTCAGTGGAGGCGCCCATGGCGAACTCGTCCATATTGGTTCGGCCGATGAGCACCGCTCCCGCTTTTTTCAGTTTTTTTATGGCATAGGCATCGTAGCTCGCGCGGTAATTATCCAGTATCTTGGAAGCGGAACTCACCACTCTGCCTTCTATCAGGATATTGTCCTTCACCGCTATCGGAATACCGGTAAGTTTTTCTCCTTTTCTTTCTTTTAGCATTTTGTCCGCCCGGTCCGCCTGCTCCAGCGCGTCGTCAAAAACCTCCAGAAAGATATTCAGTTCCCCGTTCCTTTCTTCTATATTCCGCAAACAGGCCGAAACCAAATCTCGGGAGCTGATTTTTCCCTTCCTTAGCATTTCTCCCGCTTTTTCTATAGTCAGGGTTTTTGTGTCAATCATTGTTCAAAATTTTCTTCACTTTCAAAAACCCGTCTTGTGAATCGGGGAATTGGCACAACAAAAGCTCTCGCGAAAATTCGCCTGGGGCAAG
>JAKALJ010000019.1:4400-5590 GCA_021813175.1 bacterium
TTAGCCAAACCCTCCGGGTATCGGGTCAGGAGCGCCCCGCTCGCGTCGGCCAAAAATTCCCGTTTGCGCGAAATAGCCAGTTGGATCAGATAGGCGAAAATTGGAGAGAGAATCACAAAGACAATGCCGAGAAGCATGATGATACTGCCGGCCCCGCTGTCTCTATCCCGTTCGCCGCGCCCGCCGAAAAACTGGCTGCGCAAAAATACATCCGCCAGAATGGTTACAAAGCCGACCAGTACCACCACCACCGTGGACAGGAGCATATCTTTGTTCCCAATATGCGAAAGCTCGTGCCCGATCACTCCTTCCAGTTCGTTTTTCTCTAAAATCGCCAAAAGCCCGTTGGTCACCGCCACAATGGCATGTTTTTTGTCTCGGCCGGTGGCAAAAGCGTTCGGGGCCGGATCATTTATGATGTAAACTTTAGGCATAGGCAGGCCGGCGGCGATGGAAAGATTTTCCACAGTAGTGTACAGATCAAAATTTTCTTCCCGGCTGGCCGGTCTCGCGCCGGAGAGCTTGATCACCACTTTGTCCGATTGCCAGTAGGCGAAAATATTAAGAAGCACGCTGAAGGCGATAAAAATATACAGAATGTTCGGATTGCCGTAATAGTACGAAAAAAACCAGCCGATGGCTATCACCACCGCCAAAAACACGGCCATCAAGAGCCAGGTTTTAGTCACATTTTTGGACGCTTGGGTATAAAGGGTCGCCATACCTATTCAATATTGCGCGGGGCGAACGCCCGAACCGGGTCTAGCAAGAGATTCTCTGTTTCCTCTAGAATTTTACTTCTACCGGATTCTCCGCGGCGTCGCCCTCCGGCAGATCAAAGAATTCTTTCTGTTTGAAACCAAAGAGACTGGCTACCATATTACCCGGGAAACTCTCTATGCTCGTGTTCAAATCTCGCACGTTCCCGTTGTAAAACCGGCGGGCGGCCTGGATTTTGTTTTCGGTATCGGAAAGCTCTCTCTGCAGTTCCATGAAATTTTGATTGGCTTTCAGGTCCGGATACGCTTCGGCCACGGCAAAGAGAGATTTCAAGGCGCCGGAAAGCATATTCTCCGCCTGAGCGTGAGCGGGGTTCGGACCCCCCGCTCCCATGGCCGCCGCCCGCGCCTTGGTAACATTTTCAAATGCGCTCTTTTCGTGCGCGGCGTAACCCTTTACGGTATTTACCA
>JAKALJ010000019.1:5690-11933 GCA_021813175.1 bacterium
TTTTTTTTCTTGCGCTGGCGCTCTTCAGTAAAAACAAGAAGGGGTGATGCCAGAAAGATGGAAGAATAGGTCCCGAAGAACATTCCGGCCACTAACACCAAGGAGAAATATTTGGTGGAAGACGGCCCGAAGAAAAAGAGAGCCAGTAATGCCAGAATCACGGACAGAGAAGTGGCCAGAGAACGGGTGAAGGATTGATCCAGACTCTTTCCCACCGTCTGGCTGAAACTGTTTTCCGCCGACTTGTCATGCCGCAGGTTCTCTCGGATACGGTCAAAAATGACGATGGTGTCGGAAACGGACAGGCCGAGAATGGTGAGAATGGCAACCACGAAAAGAGTATCCACTTCCACTCCGTAAAATTTGGAAAAGAGCACAAAAAGACCGACCGGAATCATCACGTCATGCAAGAGGGTAACGATGGCGATTAAACCGTATTTCCAGGAAGAAACCGGTTTGGAAACTTTCCGGAAAGCAAAAGCAATGAAAAAAACTATGGTCAGAGACACAAGGATGATAGCCATAATGGCCTTCCCCGCCAGTTGCCGACCCACCGACGGGCCGATGGAATTGTAATTGGTTTCAGAGAGTGGCATCTTGCCTTTTTCGGAAAGAGCGGATAACAAAGCGGTGTGCTCAGTATCCGACAAGTCGCGGGTCTTGATGATGTAACCCTTCTCCCCCGTCGGCTGGACCAGAGCGGAGCCGAGATTAAGAGGCAGAATGCTATTCTCTATATCCGTTTGGGAAGGGCGAGAAACGGTATAAGTTACTTCCAAAAGCGCGCCCCCTTTGAAATCTATGCCAATCTTCAGACCAAAAACCAGCAGAGTAACAACGGAAAGAACCACCAGGGCGGCCGAGATTGATACGAACAACGCTTTATGCTTGATGATAAACATATTATTTGCTTAAGCCGGAGCCAAACAGGAAACGGGCGACTTTGCCGTTCTTTTCAAAACTCATGGCCTGAAAAAATATCTTGGAAATGGTAATGGCGGAGAGCATGGAAATCAGCACCCCCATGCCCAAAGTCAGGGCGAATCCTTTGATTAAAGAGGTGCCGAACCAGTACAGAATGACGGCGGAGAGGATGCTGGAGATATTGGAATCGCGGATGGAAAACCAAGCCCGGGAGAATCCGGCCGAGATTGCCTCGGCAATAGTTTTGCCCGAGCGCATTTCTTCTTTTACCCGCTCAAAAATTAGAATATTGGCGTCCACCGCGATGCCTAAAGATATGATGAATCCGGCCATGCCGGCCGCGGTCAGAGTTACCGGAATCAGTTTGAACAGAGCAAGGATTATAGATACATAAATAAGGAGAGCGATGACCGCGATCAGCCCCGGCAAGCGGTACCACAAAATCAAGAAAAGAGCCACGGCCAAAAATCCGATCACGGCCGCCCGAGTGCCCGCCGTCACCGCGTTCTGTCCCAGTATTGCCCCGATAGTTTGGCGGGAAACAAGGGTAATGGGCACCGGCAGAGCTCCGGAATTGAGCCGGCCCACCAGAGTCTTGGCTTCGGCCGGGGTGAAGCTGCCGCTGATTTGAGCGGTGCCGTCGGTAATCGGCTCTTTTACCGTGGGCAGGGAAATGGGCGAGCCGTCCAGAAAAATGGCTACAATTTTGCCGACGTTTGCCTTTGTGATATCCGCGAAAAGTTTGGTGCCTTCGGCGTTGAACTTCAAGCCCACTACCGGCTGGTTGGTGGTGGGATTAAATTCAAGAGTGGCCCGGTCCAGATACCGTCCGGTGAGCGGAGTGTCTTCAAAGCCGGAATTGATGTCCAGACTTAGTACCCCGTTTTTGTCCGGAGTCAGAACCGGTTTTTTAGTGGACTGCGTTTTGAATTGTAAGAGAGGAGTCTGGCCGATCATTTCCGCCGCCTTGTCCACGTCCGTCACTCCGGGCAAATCCACGATGAGTTGGTTGTCCGCGTTTCCGCTTAAAAGTCCGCTTCCCTGCACTTGCACCACCGGCTCGGAAACTCCGAAAAGATTCACTCGGCGTTCTATTACGTCTCGGAGAGCGCTCATGGAGTCGGCCACCTGCCCTGTCGGTATCTGAGAAACATCCGCTTTATACACCAAATGGCTGCCGCCGGAAAGATCTAAGCCCAAGCGGAAAGGAAAACTTTTCCAGAAAGAGCTTTGGCTCGGATAATTCGGATTCATCCGAGGTTCCGTTTTATACACAAAAAAGGCGACTCCGGCGCCTATTAATAGAATTATTCCCGCAAGCAGTCTTTTCTTCCACATCTCTATATTGATGATATTCTATATGTTTTTTAATAAAACGCAACCTAGTGTTTTTTTGAAACGGGTTTTAGCAGAATCTGGGATAAAATATAAGCAATGCCGGCCCCGAGAATGAAACCGCCCAGAATATCCTCGGGCGAATGCACCCCCACTACTATGCGCGCCAAGCCGATGAATATCGCCAGAGCGATGAAAACGCCGCCGATTTTCCTGTGATACAAAAATATCGGCACGGCCAAGGCCATGAAAAAAGTGGCATGCCCGGAGGGAAAAGCGTATCCGCTCTCCGAAATCAGAGGCATTACCTGATGGAAGACTTCAAAGGGGCGCGGAGTTCGCGCCAGATATTTCAAGAGGTACGCCAGGAACCAGGCGGAAAATACGGATACAAAAAACAAGAAAATTTCTTTTCGTTTCCCCGCCAGCTCCCGGAACGGATTTTTTGAAGGTATGACGTCGTGGTGAAAAAGCAGAAAAACCGCGGCCAAAAGAAGCACAATATAGGGCAGAATTTCGGCGGTAAAAATGGCCGCTTTGTCAAACAGGACGGACTTGTGCGCCAGGTCGTAAAAAAAGAAAAAAATTTTATCGTTCATATTTCTCTCTCGCCATTTTTTGGGCGACTTTAAGCACATTTCTAAGAAGCATAGCCACCGTTACCGGCCCCACTCCTCCCGGCACCGGTGATAAATATCCTGCTGTCCCTAAAACGCTTTCCGTATCCGCGTCCCCCACGATGCCTCCTTCGGATTCGGAAGTGCCCGCGTCTAAGAGTATAACATTTTTTTTGATCATTTCCCCGGTAATATATTTCCCCCGGCCCATGCCCGATATTATTACATCCGCCTCTTTTATTATCTCTTCGATATTCTCCGTTTGGCTGTGTACCACTGTCGGGGAGAGTCCGCGGAAAAAGAGGAGGGCCGCCGTTGGTTTGCCCACCAGCTCACCCTGTCCCAGCACCGCGATTTTTTTGCCAGAAAGCCATTTTTTCGCCCCCGCGGAACCGAATCCAAATTCTCCCGCCAGAGAGTCCAGTATCGCCAGGCAGGCCAAGGCGGCTGGAGGACCTATTTCGCTTTTACCTTGATAAAATTTTTGGCTGGCGACCGCGCCCAGACAATCCACGTCCAGCTCCGGAGGCACCGCGTCTAAAATTTCCTTCCGATAGGCCCCGAAGGCCTCAGGCAGAGGCAGCTGCACGATTACCCCGCATATATTTGGAACCTCTTTTAATTTGCGGATTTCCCCGACCACCGCCTCTCTCGAGGCGGTCTCGGGGAAATCCGCCCGATGAAATTTTATGCCAATCTTTTCCGCCGCTTTTTCTTTCATCCTCACGTATTGCCGGCTGGCCGGATCACTCCCGACTAAAACGTCGGAAAACACCGGCACAAAAGGCAGGGCTCTCACCGCCTTTTCCGTTTCTTCTAAAATGGCTTCCCTTATTTTTTTTCCATCTATGATTTTTGTTTGCATATTTATATTCCTTAGAAAGGAAAAATATTTGAAACATGGAGCAGGTCGGGAATATTCTTTGAATTTATTGCATCACATATTTTAAAAAAGGAAGAAGGGCTTCCTTTGGGCTTTAAATGCCAAGGAACTCGTGCTTCATATCGTCCCGATGGGCCGGCCGGCTGGAATACCTTCGCATCCCGGCCAAGATTCCCAACCCCGAAAATTCCGCCAGCAAATGCGACCCGCCGTAACTCATGAAAGGCAGAGGAATTCCGGTAACCGGCAGAAGCCCCAGATTCATGCCTATGTTTATCAATATATGGCTGATAAATAATATGCCAAGACCCATGCCGAAAAGCATTTCAAAATTGGAAGCGTAGAGAGACGCTTGGTAAAGCACCCGGTACACTATCACCATATATAAGAGAAGCAGAGAGAGAGCGCCCACAAAGCCCCATTCTTCGGCAAAAGCGGCGAAGATGAAATCCGTCTGGCGCTCCGGCAAGAACTGCAAGCGGGACTGGGTGCCATAACCCACCCCCTTGCCGGAAATCTGGCCGCTTCCCACGGCAATGGTGGATTGGTAAGCGTTGTAGCCGGAAGTATGAATGTTGGCCAGAGGGTCCAGAAAACTCCTGATCCGGTCTTTCTGGTATGGAGCGAAAGCGAAGTTCCAGAGTAAAAAGAAACCCAAGGCGCCGGAACCAAGCACATACAGTAAATGCATTTTGGAAATTCCCGAAACCAGCACCATTCCGAGCCAGATGAGCATAATAATCACCGCCGAGCCGAAATCCGGCTGCAAAAGCACCAAAACAAAAGGAATAAAAGCGTAGAGGGCGGAGATTAAAATATGCTTTACGTATTTTATTTCCACATGCCGGCGGGAAAAATATTTTGCCAGCACCAGGACCAATACCAGTTTGGTCAGGTCCACCGGCTGAAAGGACAGTGAAAAAAAAGAAAACCAGCTTTCCGCCCCGTGAGCTATCTTCCCGACCGCAAAAAGCAAAAGGAGCAGGGCGCCGAAAAAAAGATACAGGCCCACCAACACTCCCGTTCTGCGCAAAAAACGGAAATCAATAAAGGAAAAAACAAAGAAAACGGCAAAAGACGCTCCAAGCCAGATGACCTGCCGGCCGAAAAAATCCGCTCCGCTCTCGGCCGGAGTGAAAGACTTCATAGTCACCAGACCTCCGAGAGACACAAGCAGTATGCAGGCCGAGAGAAGCCAGTCTACCCCTTCGGAAATTTTTTTAATGGAGCCGTGCAGTTTTTCCATAGTCAAAATCAGCGCAGGCGGGCTTGGAAGATATCGTACATCGGGATTACTTCCTTATCCACCACGGTATTGGGCAGAGGTTCCGGCCAGGTGAAATTCACCGTCTTGCTCTCCCCGGCGGCAAGTTCCGAAATATAGGTGCTTGAAGCGGTAACGGCATTTCCATTTTTGTCATACAAAATAGCTATTACCTTTACGTCCGGCAGGATAAAAAGAGAATCATTCGCCACCTGGGCGGAGAGAAGAGGAGAGCTTTTTTCTCCCGAGAGACTGATATCTGAAACAAGCAGTTTGACATTATCCAGCCGTTCTTTCGGAACCTGCAGCCAGTCGGGGGTTTGGGTAAAGCGGAAGGTCACATATACCGGCGCCGAATTGCCGAAATCAAGACCCGGTTCAAAAACGGCGAATCTGCCTGAAGCGGGAATGGTGGTTACTCCGTCCCGCCGGCCGATATACAGATTGTCTTTGTCCGCGAAGCGGAACTCATAGCTTATTTTCCTGATAGCGCTCGCGGAGTTGTGATTTTCCAGATAAGCCACCGCGTTGTATCGTCCCGGCACCACCTGAAAAGCCCGAGCCCAGAGCACGGACACCTGGTCCACTTGATACAGGCACGCCCGGGCGCAGGAGCCTCCGCAATCCACTCCGGCCTCGTCTCCGTTTCGGATGCCGTCGGCGCAGGAGGGTAATTTGTTGAAATACGGATATACCACCCATAATCCGAAGGCTCCCAAAATAAGGAGCAAAATAACCACATAAAGAATTTGCCGCCTAAACGCCCAGGTGAAAACCATACTGATATTGTAACATACCCAAGCGGAAAAAATACTCAAAAATTTTGAGCTCCCATAATAAAACAAAAATCAAATGCTCTGTGCTGGCGACTGCCTACTTTCGCCCTTTCGGACTATCATCGGCTCCACAAGGCTTAACTTCTCTGTTCGGAATGGGAAGAGGTGTGACCCTTGCGACGAATCACCAACACGGAACATTTGATTTGTGAAATAACGGAAGAAGTTGCATATCTTCCGCGAAATGATTTTCAAATTTCTTAACAGGAATCGGACAATTAGTACTTCTCGGCTCAACGCATTACTGCGCTTCCACCTAAAGCCTATCAACCTGGTCATCTCCCAGGATCCTAAACGATTCCTAATCTTGAAGCCGGCTTCCCTCTTAGATGCTTTCAGAGGTTATCCATTCCCGACATAGCTACCGAGCGTTGCCCTTGGCAG
>JAKALJ010000029.1 GCA_021813175.1 bacterium
CATCGGTTTTGGAGACCGAAGTTATACCACTTAACTAATCGCCCTTTCCTTCTCTTCTATTTTTTTGCTTCCTTGTGTTTGGTTTTTTTTCTGCACCACTTGCAAAACTTGTTCAATTCAATTTTTTTGGTGACAAGTTTTTTGTTCTTACTGGACCAATAATTGATCCGTTTGCAGTTTCCGCAAACCAGTTTAATAAGTCGGTCTTGGGACATAGGCAAAGAGTAATATAAAACAGCCAAAAAGGCAAGCTAAAAAAGAAAAAGGAGTCTTTCTCCGATGGACATCTGGGAATGGTCTTCTTTTGGTCCTATGTCAGTTAATACCCTGAATTTTTTATTATCTTCTCCAGAAGCTCAAGCGGAAAAATCGGCGGTTTTTCCGCCAGTGCTTGATGATAGAGTACGGTGGAAGCGGTCAGGCCCGGCAAAGTATTTATTTCAATAATGGAAAGAGCTCCAGTGTACACGTTCATAAATGCGTCAATCCTGGCGTATCCTTTTATGCCGATTTTTTGGGATAAGGTTTCAGTCAGTCGGCGCGCTTTTTCTATCGCGGCGGCCTTGGCGATATTAGAGGGCGGAGGAGTAATGTTCACTCCGGTTCCGCCCTGAAATTTTTCTTCTAGGGAAAGCACCTGGCCTTCGGCCACAGTCAGACTTGGAAAAAAGGCATGCAATCTGCCCAGCTCTTCCAAAACGCCGATGGTAATTTCCAACCATCCTGTTCTCCGATAATATTTTAGCTTGTTCCCTTTTATTTTTACCAGGTCCGTTCGGATAAACTCCTCGAATAAAATATGCGCCGGCTTTTTTGCCGGCATTTCTATTATTCCTTTATGCCGGGAGAGAAATCCGGCGGGAATAAAGGGTTTGTTTTCATTCAAGAAGCGCAAATAATTTTCCAGATCTATTGCCGAAGACAAACGGGCTACTCCGGTAGAACAGCCGTCATCGTTTGGTTTTACTATAACAGTGTTGGAGCCGAGCTTATGCATCAGCTCTTCCCAAGTTTTTTTTGCCGGAATTTGACTGATACTTTTGAGAGGAAAAAGCGCCTGCCTAGCTGTAGAAAGGCCAGGGATGCCAAGTTTCTGAACAGTTTTTCCTAGAGCGTATTTATTTATGCAAAGCCGAGAGGTTTTTTCTCCAGAACCGTTGAATTTCACTTTCCGACGTGAAAGGATTTTTTGAAAATTTCCATTTTCTCCGTCTCCGCCATGCAGAGCTAGAAATATAAACCTTGATTTTTTGGCCAGTTCGGCAAAGGGGAACCGGCGCGGAGCGAAGACCGGCAATTCTGTTTCGCCGGGAGCAAGCATCAGCTCCGCCCTAGCCCGAGCTGTCAGACTTCTGCTCTTGCGTTCTTCGTCGGGGTAACATTCGGCGGCAGACAATATTTCCTCAACAGTATGGTTTAAAATCAGAGCGTAGGGTAATTCCCAAACATTTTTTTGAAAGTCCAATAAATACGGACGGGGTTCGTAGCGCTCTGATTTTAGGAGTTTCAGCCAAACATTGGTGCCGCTCATTAAGGAAACCTGACGTTCGGAAGTATTTCCACCAAAGACAACCGGCACCGTTTTGCGACTTACTTTGTTTGACAGCGAGGAACTTGGAGGAAAAAAGATATTTTGCCTGGCGCAGGAAGAACGGAGGATATATAGAAGCAGATCCTTATGGCTAAGTCCTATTCGCGAACCTTGTTGGAACAAGAAACTGTTCTGCTCCATTCCGCTAATGGGATTCAAATCCACGAAAACTATTTTTCCGTCTGGCAGAAGCCAGCCGTCAAAACGGGCAAAATCTCTCATACCGAACAAAGAAAAAATTTGTTTGGCCTCCGCTTGAATTCGTTCTATAGTTTCATGAGAAAAACGGGCCGGACAATGGTATCTGACCTGGTTAGTGGGCAGATACTTTTTTCGGAAATCAAAAATTCTGCCTTCATGATAAGCCATCTCAATCTCGGTAGGCATAATGGCCGCGGGCAGACCAAGTTTGTTTTCCAGCACTATCACCGTGAATTCCTTGCCCTCCAAAAACGGCTCTATCACCGCCTGGGTATCCAAACGTTTGGAAAAAATAATCTTTACTTTTTGCAAAGCCTCCCTGGGAGAATTTGCAGAAAATACGCCGATACTGGAACCTCCGGTCGCTGGTTTGATTATTACTTTTTGAACTCCGTTTTTTTGAAAAAAATCATGGATAATCTTGGAATTGCTTTTAGAATAAATTTTAAGCAAGGCTCGGGGAATGGAGGTGAATCCTTCTTCTGCCAAAAGTTGGCCGGCTTTGAATTTATTGAAGGCCAATTTGCATGATTTACTGCCGGATCCGACAAAAGGAATTCTGTTTTTCTCGAGAAAACGCTGTATTTCACCGTCTTCGCCGAAGGGACCATGCATAGCCGGGAAAGCTATGTCCGCTGATTTAAGCAGGCGGACCAAGGTCTTTATTGAAAGCGGAGAGGTCCGTTCGGCGAGTTTAAAGTCAAAATCGGATGGATTGTTGGAATATAGTTCGGCCCTAGAAATCTTGTAAGCCCTTTTTCTCCGATCAAAATATATAGGGATGATCTCAATATTTTTATCCCCAAGATGATCTAGCACAGAGCGGGCGGAATTCAGGGATATTCCCCGCTCCAAGGACGGTCCGCC